>JAEYZJ010000068.1 GCA_023430705.1 Pseudomonadota bacterium
CTCCCGAAGGTGCGGCATGGGCGGGACTTCGTCCCTATTATGCCGGTCTACCGGCTCAGTAGTCGGTGGGACTGTCGCCCCGCCCATTGCGAAGGGACTTATGGCGCACGGCACCGCGAAGCGATACAGGAACCGCAGTCACCCCAGATGCAACGGCTTGCACCTGGCCCCCAACCCTCCCCGCGATGCCCCGTCGGCACCTCGCATCGAAGAGGTGCATGCAATATAACGCCTGCCCGGGGAGCGGGGATAAAGTCGTGGACCAGGAGAGTCGGAGGCCGCCGCCGCTGGCCGTGCTGGGCGAGCGGATCATGGTCTGCGGACCATCCAGCAACGGCAAGTCGACGCTGTCACTCGCCCTCGGCAAGAGGATCGGAGCGGACGTCGTCCACCTCGATGCCCTCTGCCACAAGCCGCACACCGACTGGGTGCAAAGGCCGGATGAGGAGTTCACGCGACTCCACGACGAGGCCATCGCCGGCGAGCGCTGGGTGATCGACGGCAATTACTCCAGGCTGATGGGCAAGCGCCTCGAACGGGCCACGGGCATCATCCTGCTCGGCGCAGGGCGTTGGTCCAACCTCTATCGCTATCTCAACCGCACGCTGGTGCAGCGGCGCCGCGCGGGGCACCTCGAGGGGGCCCCCGAGCGGGTGAAGTGGTCGATGATCCACTGGATCATGGTGACCTCGCCTATCCGCCTCGCCGACTACCGGCGAACCCTGCCCCAATCCGGCCTGCCGCTGGTGGAAGTGCGCACCCTCGGCGAACTCAACCGGTTGTATCGGGACTGGCAGCTGAGCCGGTAGCGCGAGCCTTTGCCGGCGCCTTCTGGACCATGCCGAGCCGGATCACGCTCTCGGCGGTCGCAAGGATCGAGTCCCTGGCCCCGATGAACTTCCGGCCGAGCAGTTTCTCGCCCTTGGAGCCGTCGAAGACCTTCTCGTTGCCGATGTCGTTGATGATCTGCCGCGCGGGCCCACCGAAGCGGGCGATGACCTTGATGATCCAGTCCGGCACGCGCCTGGTGGTGACGTTCCAGTCCAGATAGGCCTCGCGGACGATGTCGGCGACCTTGGGGAACGGCGTGTACTCGGCCGTGGCGAGATAGCGCTGGCCGACCGCATCTGGGTTTTCGAGCGCCGCAACATGCAGGGCAGCAACGTCACGGACGTCGATGATCGAAAAGCCGTTGCTCGGCGTCGCCGGCACCTTTCCAGCCAGCAGCCCCGTCACCATGCCCAGGGAGATGCTGGCATGCGTGTCGAGCGCGGGCCCGATGATGGCGCCCGGATGGATGGTGGTGAGGGCGATGCCGTGGTCCTTTGCAAACGCCCAGGCGAACTGCTCGGCCCGCGTCTTGCCCACGCAATAGGCCCAGGTCCAGCGCATGTTGTCGAGATTGGTGAAATGGGTCTCGTCGTAGACCCGCCGGCCGCTGGTCTGGCCGTGGCCATAGCCCACGGTGGCGATCGACGATGTCATGATGATCCGCCTGATGCCGGCGGCATCGGCGAAGCGGAATACGCGCTGCGTGCCCTCGAGGGCGGGGCGGATGACCAGATCCTGGTCCTTCGGCTCGTCCGCGCGGATCACCGTGGCAATGTGCTGGACGACGCTGACACCTCGCATCGCCTCGGCCCAGCCGGCGTCTGCGAGGAGGTCCGCTTCGACCAGTTCGAGCCGCTCGAGCGCCCCCTGCCCCAGTTCCCGGGCCAGCGTCTCCGTGACCTCGGCAGCGCGGGCCGACGAGCGCAGCGTTCCCCTGACGCGGTGGCCCTTCCGCAGCAGTTCGAGGATCGTCCACTTGCCCACGAACCCTGTCGCACCCGTGACGAGGATCAGCCCCGCATCAGTCATATCCAGTCTCCCCCAGGACGAACGGCTATTCGGCCCCGATAAAGTTCCGAGGTCAAACGAAAAGGCGGCCCGGAAAACCGGACCGCCTCATGAACTCTGATCTGCCGTGCAGCTTATGCCGCTTCGGACTCGTTCTCGACGTTGACCGGACCGGAGTCCTGGCCCTTTGCGTCGGGATCGCGGTCCACCAGCTCGATCACCGCCATCGGGGCATTGTCGCCGTAGCGGAACCCTGCCTTCAGGATGCGGATGTAGCCGCCCTGGCGCTCCTTGTAGCGCGGGCCGATGGTCCCGAACAGCTTCTGGACCTGCGTTTCATCGCGCATCTGCGCGATCGCCTGGCGGCGGGCATGCAGGTCGCCGCGCTTGCCCAGCGTGATCAGCTTCTCGACGATCGGACGCAGTTCCTTCGCCTTGGGCAAGGTGGTCACGATCTGCTCGTGCTTGATCAGCGAGGCAGACATGTTGGCGAACATGGCCTTGCGATGGGCCGAGGTCCGGTTGAGCTTACGGTTCGCATTACCGTGGCGCATTTTGTTACTCCCATAGGCCCGGGCGTCTCACGACGGGCGGTTGGCGGCTCTCTGAGCCGGCTTAATAGTGATCTTCGTAGCGCTTGGCCAGATCGTCGATGTTCTCGGGCGGCCAGTTCGGCACGTCCATCCCCAGGTGCAGGCCCATCTGAGCCAGCACTTCCTTGATCTCGTTGAGAGACTTCCGGCCGAAGTTCGGAGTGCGGAGCATCTCGGCTTCGGTCTTCTGGATGAGGTCGCCGATGTAGACGATGTTGTCGTTCTTGAGGCAGTTGGCCGAACGCACGCTGAGCTCGAGCTCGTCCACCTTCTTGAGCAGCGCCGGGTTGAAAGCCAGTTCCGGAACGGAATCCTGGGCCTTCTCCTTGGTGGGCTCCTCGAAGTTGACGAACACCGACAGCTGATCCTGCAGGATACGCGCAGCGTAGGCCACGGCGTCTTCCGGCGAGATCGCGCCGTTGGTCTCGACGGTCAGCGTCAGCTTGTCCTTGTCGAGGCTCTCGCCCGCACGGGTCGCGTCGACCTTGTAGGAAACGCGACGGACCGGGGAGAACAGGGCATCGACCGGGATGTAGCCGATCGGCGCATCTTCCGGACGGTTCTTGACCGCCGGCACGTAGCCCTTGCCGGTGTTGACCGTGAACTCGATGTTGATCTCGGCGCCGTCGTCGAGGTGGCAGATCACCAGCTCGGGGTTCAGCACCTCGATGTCGCCGGACACCTTGATGTCGCCGGCCATAACGGTCGCCGGCCCCTGCTTGGTGAGGGTCAGGCGCTTGGGGCCTTCTCCACCCATCTTCAGGGCGATTTCCTTGACGTTCAGAACGAGGTCGGTAATGTCCTCGCGCACGCCGGGCAGCGACGAGAATTCGTGCAGGATACCGTCAATCTGGATCGCGGTAACTGCTGCACCCTGGAGCGAGGAAAGCAGAACGCGGCGCAGCGAGTTGCCGAGCGTCAGGCCATAGCCGCGCTCAAGCGGCTCGGCCACGACCGAGGCGACGCGCACGTTACCGCTGTCCGAAACGATGTCCAGTTTGGTCGGCTTGATAAGTTCCTGCCAGTTCCGCTGGATGGTCACGGTATTGTCCTTTCAAATGGGCGGTCCGCCTAACCGCCTGTCCAAAGCAATGTCCCTATCCCGGCGCGAGTGCGCGCGCCGGGAGATCTACCGTGACT
>JAEYZJ010000091.1 GCA_023430705.1 Pseudomonadota bacterium
AAGTGCGCCCTCGTGTTCGGCCAGATGAACGAACCTCCGGGGGCCCGTGCCCGCGTGGCGCTTTCCGGCCTCACCGTCGCCGAGCACTTCCGCGACCAGGGCCAGGACGTGCTGTTCTTCGTGGACAACATCTTCCGCTTCACTCAGGCGGGCGCCGAGATGTCGGCTCTGCTCGGCCGTATTCCTTCGGCCGTGGGTTACCAGCCGACGCTGGCCACCGACATGGGCGCGCTGCAGGAACGCATCACCACCACCGACAAGGGCTCGATCACCTCGGTGCAGGCCATCTACGTGCCCGCCGACGACCTGACCGACCCGGCTCCGGCCACCTCATTCGCCCACCTCGACTCGACGACGACGCTGAACCGCGCCATCTCCGAGAAGGGCATCTACCCGGCCGTGGATCCGCTGGACTCCACCTCGCGCATGCTCTCGGCCAACATCGTCGGCGAAGAGCACTACAACACCGCCCGCGAAGTGCAGCAGATCCTGCAGCGCTACAAGGCGCTCCAGGACATCATCGCGATCCTGGGCATGGACGAGCTCTCGGAAGAGGACAAGCTCACCGTGGCGCGTGCTCGTAAGGTCGAGCGCTTCATGAGCCAGCCGTTCCACGTCGCTGAGGCCTTCACCGGCACTCCGGGCGTGTTCGTGCAGCTCGAAGACACGATCAAGGGCTTCAAGGACCTCGTCGAGGGCAAGTACGACCACCTGCCGGAGGCCGCGTTCTACATGGTCGGCACCATGGAAGACGCGGTCAAGAAGGCGCAGAAGCTCGCTGCCGCGGCCTAAGCTTATCGACCCCATCGGGCTCGCCCCTGCGGGCGGGCCCCGTTTCTGATCCAGAGGCAGGACAATGGCCGAAGGCACCAAACTCGAGATCGTCTCGCCCGAGAAGCTGCTGCTGTCGGAGACCGTTCGCTCGGTCACCGTGCCGGGGGCGGAGGGCTATTTCACCGTGCTGGGCGACCATGCGCCGTTCATGACGACGCTCCGGCCGGGCTTTA
The DNA here is from genome assembly GCA_023430705.1 of Pseudomonadota bacterium. Taxonomy (GTDB): domain Bacteria; phylum Pseudomonadota; class Alphaproteobacteria; order Rhizobiales; family Devosiaceae; genus Devosia_A. The sequence continues at coordinate 1,008 of JAEYZJ010000091.1, forward strand.
TCACTGTGGTGGACAGCGCCGGCATCAGCCACGTCTACTACGTGCGTGGCGGCTTTGCCGACGTGAATCCGGACGGCCTGACCATCCTCGCCGAGGAAGCGCAGGACATTGCCGAGTTCGACCGCGCCAGGATCGAGGGACTGATCGCGGCTGGCCTCACCGCCCAGCAGGCGGCGACCACGGCCGACGAAGAGATGCGGCTACAGGAAGAGATCGACAGCTGGCGCAACCTGCTGATCGAGGCTTCCGCCGGGAGCGGCGCTGGCGCGCACTGAGCACCGCACGCAAGCATCAATTGAACGGGCGTCCTGCGGGGCGCCCGTTTTTCTTTGTCGCGGCGAGAAGTTCCGGCGCGGAACCAATTCACGGTCCGTTAAGCAAAGCTGCGTAAGTGTCGGAGCGGGAATGCAGCAACTTTTACCACAGCCTAACCGGTTGTGCCCGCGTTACTGAGCTGCGCCCAGTGACATCAGAAATTGGCAGGCCGTTTGCCGGGCATTGGTCCGGGTTGCGACGGCGCATGTCTTCAACGTTAAAGCAGAAGGCGACGGCGACGAAGATGAAGATCCGGACCAGAATTTCCCTTATCGTGGCCGTGATGGGCCTTGTTGTCTGTGCGGTCGGCGGGCTGGCGATCTATGCCACGGTCGCCTTCACCGAGCGGGTGCAGGAACTGGAGATCGCCTCGCAGCGAGCCTTCAACGGTGAACGCCTCAACCGCCTGGTCACGGCAGTGGTGATGGATTCCCGCGGCATCTATGCTTCCCCCGATGTCGAGGCCGCGGCACAGTTCAGCGAGGGGGTGCTGAAGTCACTGGACCGCATGGACCTTCTTCTTGCCGAGTGGCGCCCGCTGGTCGACGCCAACGGCGTGGAGGCCTTTGACAAGCTGGTGGCGCGCGCCGCGGAGTTCCGCGAGTTCCGCACCGAGACGGCGCGACTTGGCACGGTCGATCCTCGAGAAGCCAACACCCAGGGCAACAACGAGGACAACCGGGCCAACCGCAAGGCCTACCAGGCAGAGATCGACGCGGTGGTCGAAGCAGATCAGGTGCAGTTCCAGTCGATCAAGGCGGACCTCGACGGCTTCCAACGTTTGATCGTTCCCGTCCTCTTCGGGGCCACCCTGCTTGGCCTCGTCGCCGGAGTCGGCGCGGCCCTCTATGTCGGCACCCGCTACGTCTCGCGCCCCCTGTCGCGGGTCACCGAGACGATGGCACGGATCGCCGAGGGCGATTTCACGGCGGAGGTGCCCTACGCCGGCGAAAAGAACGAGGTCGGCCAGATGGCGGCGGCGGTGCAGGTGTTCAAGGAGAACGGCGTCCGCGTCGCTGAAATGAACGAGGACGAGCGGGCAAGGCACCAGAAGGCGGCCGAGCGGGCGGCGATCATGGAGAGCTTCCAGGCCTCATTCGACGGCGTGGTTGCAGCGACGCTGCGGGGCGACCTTGGCCAGCGCATCGACGCGCACTTCGAGGACGAGGACATCGAGCGCATTGCGGCGAACTTCAACCGCCTGATGGATACCGTCTCGAAGGGCCTCAGCGAGGCTGGGGACGTGCTGTCGGCCCTTGCCGAGGCCGATCTCGCCAAGCGGATGGAGGGGACCTACGAAGGCGAGTTCGCGCGGCTCAAGGACAACACCAATACTGTGGCCGAGAAGCTGACCGAGATCGTCAGCCAGCTCAAGAAGACCTCTTTCGACCTCAAGACGGCGACGGGCGAAATCCTCTCGGGCACCAACGACCTCAGCGAACGAACCACCAAGCAGGCGGCGACGATCGAGGAGACCTCGGCTGCGATGGAGCAGCTGGCGAGCACCGTGCTCGCCAACGCCGAACGCGCCGGTGGCGCCTCGGACAATGCCCGGCAGGTGACTGCGGTGGCCGAGGAGGGCGGGCAGGTGATGCTCAGCGCGAACGAGGCAATGGGCAGGATCACCGAGAGTTCGGCGAAGATTTCCAACATCATCGGGCTGATTGACGACATCGCGTTCCAGACCAACCTCCTCGCTCTCAACGCTTCCGTCGAAGCGGCGCGCGCTGGCGACGCCGGCAAGGGTTTTGCCGTCGTTGCCGTTGAGGTGCGGCGACTGGCACAGTCGGCCGCGAGCGCCTCGGCCGAGGTCAAGGCGCTCATCGAGCAGTCAGCCAGTGAGGTACGCACGGGCTCCAAGCTCGTGGCGGACGCCGCGGGAAAGCTCGAAACCATGCTCGAGGCGGTGCGTGGCAACCGCGAGCTGCTTGAAGGCATCGCCCGCGACAGCCGTGAGCAGGCATCGGCCATCGAGGAGGTCAATACTGCCGTCCGCACGATGGACGAGATGACCCAGCACAATGCGGCGCTTGTCGAAGAGACGAACGCCGCAATCGAGCAGACCGAAGCACAGGCAGTCGAACTCGACCGCATCGTCGCCGTGTTCTCGCTCGGTCAGGCCGGCGCTGATCCGGTGCCCGACCTCGCCCCGCCGCCCAAGGGCATCAAGGCGATGCAACAGAAGGTCGCAGTTGCAGCAAGGAACTACCTGTCGCGCGGAAGTGCCGCCCTCAAGGCCGACGAGTGGGCCGAGTTCTGACCGGTCTCCCCTGCAACGGATGCTCACTAGAACCGGAGGTTCGTCATGGCCTTGGCTATGGATCGGTTGAGGGTGATGCTCGGTAAGGGCATCCCGACCAGGGTCGTGGTGCTCGCGCTGGGCGCCGTCATCATACTGATCGGCGGCATCTACTCTGCCATGACCTTCATGGTGTCGCAGAGTTTCCAGCACGCGGCTCACGGCTCGGCGACGATGATGACGTCGCTGCGCACTCACATGACGGCCGACATGCTGCATGACGGGCTGCGCGGCGTCGTCTTCCGCGCCATCTATGCCGGCATCACCTACAATGCCGACGGGGTGGCGGAAGCTGGCATCGAGATCGCCGACTACAGCGCGCGGATGCGCGAGGCGGTAGCCATGCAATCGACGCTAGACCTGCCGCAGACCGTCACAGAAGCCCTGGCCCCGGTGATGCCTCCGCTCGAGGCCTACATTCAGTCGGCCGAGCAAGTCGTCAAGGCAGTGGGGGAAGGCAATCTCGGTGGCGCGAAGGCTTCGTTGCCGGCCTTCGATGAAGCCTTCAAGGCGCTCGAAGGCAACCTCTCGGGCGTGTCGGACGCGATCGAGGCTGCAAACGCCGCGGTTGTCGCCGAGGCGCAGGGCACAGCCCGCCTCAGCGATGTAGCCAGCCTCATTGGCCTCGGCATGATCGTGCTTCTCGCTGTGGTGACGCTGGTCTTCTCCAACATCCTGTTTCTCAAGCCCCTTGCCGGCATGACGGAGGGGTTCCGCCGGCTTTCGAGCGGGGATCTCGAGGTCGAGCCGGCTAAGGGCGGCATCGTGACCGAGATGGCGATGCTGAGCGACGTCCTTTCAGACTTCCGCGACGCGCTCATCAGCCGCGCCCAGCTCACCGCGCAGAGCGAGGCAACAGCGGCGGAGGAACGGGTGCGGACTGAACGTGGAAACGAATTCGGCGCGCTCCTTACCCAGTACACCGGCGCTGCCATGCGCGGCGACTTCAGCGGGCGCCTGCCGACTTTCGGCGAGCCCGACCTCGACGGCATCGCGCAGGTCTTCAATGGGTTGTTCGAGACCGTCGAGCGCGGCCTGGCCGAGACCGGAGATGTGCTGAACGCGCTTGCCAACACAGACCTGACGCGGCGTGTCGGTGGCGACTACGAGGGCGCGTTCCTTCAGCTCAAGGCGGACACCAACGCGGTAGGCGACAAGCTCAGCGAGGTGATGGTCAAGCTCCGTGCCACCTCGCGCGGACTGAAGACCGCGACTGGCGAAATCCTTTCGGGCGCCAACGACCTGTCGGGACGCACCACCAAACAGGCGGCGACAATCGAGGAAACGTCGGCGGCGATGGAGCAGCTGGCCTCGACGGTGTCCGAGAATGCCCGGCGTGCGGAAGCAGCGAGCGGCAACGCGGCCGAGGTCTCGCGCACAGCCGAGCAGGGCGGCGAGGTCATGCGCAAAGCGACGGCGGCGATGGAGCGGATCACCCAGTCCTCGGGCAGGATCTCCAACATCATCGCGCTGATCGACGACATCGCCTTCCAGACCAACCTGCTCGCCCTCAACGCCTCGGTCGAGGCGGCGCGCGCCGGTGAGTCGGGCAAAGGCTTCGGCGTGGTTGCCGTTGAAGTGCGGCGGCTCGCGCAGTCCGCGGCGGAAGCCTCGGGTGAGATCAAGACGTTGATCGAGCAGTCGGGCAGCGAGGTCGCAGGCGGTTCGCGGCTCGTGGCAGAGGCGGCGAGCAAGCTCCAGACCATGCTGGAAGGCGCCCGTACCAACTACGAACTTCTCCAGAGCATTGCCAATGAGAGCCGGGCCCAGGCCGCCTCGATCGAGGAAGTCAGCGTCGCGGTGCGCACGCTCGACGAGATGACCCAGCACAACGCGGCCCTCGTCGAGGAAACCAACGCCGCGATCGAGCAGACCGAGGCGCAGGCCGGGGAACTCGACCGGATAGTCGAGGTGTTCCGGGTCGAGGGGCACAAGGAACTTGGAATCAGGCGAGCCGCCTGAGACGAGATAGGGCGTGGTTCCCGGGCGAAGACCCCCGGGGCCCCTCGTGGCGCCTGGATGCCGGGCTAGTCCAGTGCTGCCGCGACCAGTGCCTTTGCGTGCAGTTCGGTCGTGTCGTAGGTTGAGAGCGGGCTTACGCTGTCGTCGATCAGCATGCCGATCTCCGTACAACCAAGGATCACCGCTTCGGCCCCGCGTGCCTTCAGCCGGTTGATGGCGTCGACATAGAAGCGGCGGGACTCGTCGCGCACGATGCCGAGGCACAACTCCTCGTAGATGATGCCATTGAGATTGGTGATGCCGACGTCCGGGACGATCACATCGAGCCCGCGGTTCTCGAGTTCGTCGATGTAGAAGGGCTTCTCCATGGTGAAGCGCGTACCGAGCAGCCCGACCCTGCCGATGCCGTCGGCGAGGAGTGCGTCCGCGGTCGGCGCCGCGATATGAATAAAGGGCACGCCGAGGCCGGCCACGATCTGCGGGGCGCAGATATGCATGGTGTTGGTCGCCAGGCCAATGATGCCGGCCCCCTGGGCCTCAAGCGACTTTGCTATGCCGGCGAGAATGGTTCCGGCACCGTTCCAGTCGCCAGCGCGCTGCAGCGCCTCGATCGGGGCGAAATCCAAGGAATGGACGACCACCGGCGCCGAATGAAGGCCACCAAGCTGAGCGGCCGTCTCGCGGTTGAGGATGGCATAGTAGTGGGCGGTCGATTCCCAACTCATGCCGCCAATGAGGCCAATGGTCTTCATGATCCACAATTGGCGCGGAACCAGCAGGGTGGCAAGGTCTGTCGCCCCCTCACCGGTCGCTGCTTCTAGCCGCGAACGCCGGCGGGCACGTGGGCGAAAGCCTGCACTACCTCGAGGTAGGCCTTGCGCTTGAACGGCACGATCAGGTCGGGGAGCTTCTCGAGCTTTTCCCATCGCCACTGGTCGAACTCGGCTGGATGAGCGCCGCCGCCAGGGGTGGTGACGTTGATCTCACTCTCGCTGCCGGTGAAGCGGAAGGCGAACCAACGCTGGCGCTGACCCCGGTACTTGCCCTTGAGAGCGATGCCGAGTGCCTCGTCAGGCAGGTCGTAGTAGATCCACTCGGGCGCCTCGGCGATCACGTCGGCGGTGCGGATGGACGTTTCCTCGTAGAGCTCGCGCCAGGCGGCTTCGATCGGTGTCTCGGACTTGTCGATACCACCCTGCGGCATCTGCCAGGGGGAGTCATTGACTGCGACGTGCTCCGGGTTGCCCTCGGGCATGCGGCGGCCGACGAAGACCAGCCCTTCGGCATTGAATACGGCCACGCCGACGCAGTCGCGATACGGCATCTCTTCGCGGTTGGGCACTAGTCCGCTCCCATCAGGGCGCTCGCCGGGACGATCTTGATGTCCTTGTCGGCGAGGCCGGCCGCCCAGTCGGTAACGGCATCGATGGAGACGGGCAAGGCCGAAACAATGCCGATGGCAGAACCAGACTGCCGCGCCTTGTTCTCGAGTTCGCCCAGCGCCTTGAGGATGGGCCCGCGCGCGGGGTTGGCATCGAGCGTCGCGTCGACGCGGGCGAAGGGTACGCGGTTGGCCTGCGCCAGTTGCGGCGCGAGGGAACGGTTGGAGGATCCGTCGTCAAGGTAGCCGAGGCCGCGTGCGCCCAGTTCCTCCATCACCGGTGCGAAGTCGGCACCCGAGGCGGTGAAGCGAGCCCCCATGTTGTTGATGACGCCGGCATAGCCGGTAAAGCTGCTCATGACCTGGAAGAGTCTACCCAGGTTGTCCCGCGGTGCCTGCCCGGTCAGCAGAGTGTCCGGCCCCGGGTCGTTGTCAGGGTAGTCGAAGGGCTCGAGCGGCACCTCGAGAAAGACTTCGTGCCCGGCGGCGCGAGCGGTGCTGACGGTGCGGTCGAGCGTCTTGCCGTAGGGCGCAAAAGAGAGCGTCACCTCCGGCGGCAGCTTGTCGATCGCCTCCAACGTGCTGTCGAGATTGAGGCCGAGCCCAGAGACGACGAGCGCGATGCGCGGTCCGGTCTCTCCCACGGGCGCCGGACGCGAGTAGGCAGAGAAGGGCGTGAGCCCGGTGCTCGACATGCGCGGAATGGCGCCAAACTCGGTCTCCTCGACGAGATCGGGATCCGTCGCGGCGGCAGGGTCGACGGTGGCAACCGTGGGTGTTTCGGCCATGGTGCCTAGCATTTCGCCGGCGGGGAACATGTCGGGGTCGGCAGTGATCGTCACTCCTCCCGATACTGCGCCCGCGATGCTGTTGCCACCGGTGCCGCCGGCAATGCCGACAGTGGCGCTGGGTCGCCCGCCTTCGGGATCGTCGACCAGCATGACGCGGGCCACGACGCCGATGATGATCAGCGCCACGAGGCCGAGCGAGATGCGGGTTATGGGGATGTGCCTCGGCGGCCGGTGCGCGCCGGGGTCGGTGCCCTGCTTGCGGCGACGGTCGCCGCGGCGGGCCAGGGGAGCGCTGAGGTCGGTCATCGGGCCACCTGGTCCCAGGATCGCACCGGGCCGCGAATCTCGCGGCCCGTCATCCATGATTGTGTGACCGTGAAAGGGTAACGAAGCGTTAACCCTGGGCGCGGTTCGACGTGATCTCTGAGCTCACCGCGGGACGCGGGGCAGGCCCGTGGGCCCGCCAAACATGCGTCAGCCGGCTGCCTTGGGCGGGAAGGCGGCGTTCGTCTCCGTCCCCTCGATCAGCTTGATGGCGTATTGGAGCTGGTTGTCCTTTTCGGTCTCGGCAGGGACGTAGACGGATGAACCGACCGTGGCCCTCTCCTCGGACCCGCCGCCAATCTCGCCCGGCAGTGCGGCCTCGCCGATGATCTCGTCGCGACCCTTGAACTCGTCGGGCACGTCCTGCGTGATGACGATGTCGGGCTGGATGCCCGAGGCCTGGATCGAGCGGTTGTTGGGCGTGTAGTAGCGTGCCGTGGTCAGCCGCATGGCGCCCTCGGCGCCGAGGGGGATGATCGACTGTACCGAGCCCTTGCCGAACGAGCGCGTGCCGACGAGGGTCGCGCGCTTGTGGTCCTGCAGGGCGCCGGCGACGATCTCGGCTGCCGAGGCTGAGCCGCCATTGATCAGCACCACCATCGGAATGTCGGCCAACTGCTCGTCGAGCGCATCGGGGCGGGCATCGTAGCGCGAGCTCTCGCTCTCCACGCGGCCGCGGGTCAACACGACCGCGCCCTGGCGAAGGAAGGCGTCGGACACGGCTACCGCCTGGTCGACGAGGCCGCCGGGATTGTTGCGCAGGTCGAGGATGATGCCCTTGGGTGCCTTGCCGAGTTGCTTGTGAGCATCGTCAAGGCTCTTCTTGATGCCCGGGAACGCCTGCTCGGAGAAACGGGCGAGGCGCACCACGGCGATATCGCCCTGCATGGTCAGGCGGGCAGCGCGGGTCGCGATGATATCGCGGCTCAACTCGAACGTCAGCGGTTCGGTAACGCCCTCACGCACCACCGTCACCTTGATCTTGGTGCCGACCGGTCCGCGCATCTTCTCGACCGCCTGATCGAGGGACAGGCCCTGGACCTGTACGCCATCGAGCTCGACGATGAAGTCGCCGGCAAGGATCCCGGCCCGGGCTGCGGGTGTTTCGTCGATGGGGGAGACGACCTTGATCACCCCTTCTTCCATCTGAACCTCGATACCGAGGCCGCCGAACTGGCCGGTGGTGTCTTCCTGGACGTCGGAATACTCGACCGGCTCCATGTAGCTCGAGTGCGGGTCGAGCGAGGTCAGCATGCCCTGGAGGGCGGCGTGGATGAGCGCCTTCTCGTCCGGCGCCTCGACATATTCGGACCGGATGCGGTCAAAGACCCGCCCGAAGAGCTCGAGGTCGGAATAGATCTCGTCGGGGGTCCGCGTGACCTTCTGGGTCGCGACTTCCTCGGCCACGGGTTCCTCGGCCGGGGGCTCCTGGGCGATCAGGGCCGGGGCGGCGGCGAGTCCGAAGGAGACCAGAACGGCCGCCGAGGCAGCGAGGCGAAGGGGCGTCAGG
>JAEYZJ010000112.1 GCA_023430705.1 Pseudomonadota bacterium
ACGTCCCGCCGTTCCAGACGCTCGATCACCTTGAGGTGCTCCTCGACGGTCTGGAGCAGCGCGCCGCGGAAGCCAGGGCGGCGGTGCACCTGCTGGGCCATGCGGATGTTCTCCTGCACGCGGGAATGGGTATCGAGAATGGCGCGGTTCTCAAGCCCCTCGACGATCTCGCGATGCATGCGCAGATCGAGCCGCGTAACGCGCAGTTGCGCCTCCTCGAATGGGCCGCCCTCAGTAAGGCTCCGGCGCGCTTCCTCGTGGCTCTCGCGCATGTTGGCCAGCCACTCTTCGGTGACCGTGTCACCGAAGCTGCGCAGGGCGAACACCTCGATCATGATGCGGAACTGGTAGTTCTCGCGGATGAAGGCGACCTCCGGGTAGATGATGCGGATGCCGGTGCGGGGCTTGATCTCGACAAGACCGAACTCTTCCAGCAGCACCAGCGTCTCGCGCAGTGGTGACAGCGACAGTCCGAGCAACTCGCATAGCTCGTTCTGCGTCACCACCATGCCGGGCGAGAGCGTGCCGTCTGCCATGGCCTCGCGAAACCGCCGGTAGCCCTCGTTGTCCTGACGTACGTCACTCATTCTGCCCAAGCCTCCAATCTCCGGGCACCTTAGTCCAGCGACGGGGGATTTGGAACGCTGACGGACTTGACGTGAGATATTTAAATGCGCCACGGATATATCACAGACGGGGTTTCGAGACATCGTGACTCTCGGCCGGGATGAGGCCCGGTTTTCCGACCCTGTGGCTGGAGGAAATCAATGAAGATCACCGGGTTCACCGCCTGGCTCGTCGAGCACGAGCCGGGCCCCAAGTTCATCTGGCGCGACGGTATTCCCGGCTCGCATGGCGACATCCCGCGCGGCAGCAAGCCGCGCAAGGCGGTGATCCGCATGGAGACCGACAGCGGTCTCGAGGGCGTCATCGAACTCGGCCGCGGCGACGCCGTGATCGATCTCGTTCGCCGGCGCTTTCACGAGTTCATCGGCGAGAACCCGCTGTTGACCGAGCGCATGTGGCGGTTGGTATGGGAGATCGACCGGATTGAAGAGCTGCCCATGCGTACGCTGGGCGTGGTCGACATGCTGTGCTGGGACATCAAGTCCAAGCACGCGGGCATGCCGATCTATCAGATGCTCGGTGGCGATGACCGCGTCGTGCCCGCCTATGCTTCGACGGTCACCTGGCCGACGATGGATGAGTTCGAACGCTACATCAAGCTGAGCCGGGACGTCGGGTTCAAGGCCTTCAAGCTGCACGCCTGGGGCGGGCCGGTGAAGCGCGACATCGAGCTGTGCAAGAACCTCCGCAAATGGGTCGGCGACGATGCTGACCTGATGTTCGACGGCTCGGCCGGCTGGGACTACGTGAACGCTCTGGAATTCGGCAAGGCCATCCAGGACCTGGGTTTCCTCTGGTACGAGGAGCCGATGCGCGAGTTCCACCTCGGTTCCTACGCCAAGCTCTGCGACAAGCTGGATATCCCGATCCTCGCGGCCGAGACCTCGGACGGTGTGCACGGCAACATGGCGTCGTGGATCGAGGCCAAGGCGCTCGACATGACCCGGGTGTCGAGCTTCAACAAGGGTGGTTTCACCGGTTCGATGAAGGTCGCCCACCTGAGCGAAAGCCATGGCATGCGGGCGCAGGTGCACGGCATGGGCCTCGAGAACGCCCAGATCTGTGCGGCCATCTCGAACAACGACTATTACGAGCAGCTCGTCATGAACGAGGAGCAGATCAAGGGCCTCGACAAGCTCGGCCCGCTCGCGATCGTGGATGGCAACCTGACTGTCAGCGACGAACCGGGCATCGGCTACCACCACAAGTGGGAGGATCTCGACGCCGCGGCCGTGAGCAAGGTCGAGGTCATCGAGCGCCTGACGCCACCCCCTACCTTAGTACCATGGCACTGATATATCAGATAAAGATATTGAACGATCAAATGGGAGGACGACATGACCAAGTATGATAGACGTTCCATCTTGAAGATGGGCGGCGGCCTGCTGGCCGCCTCGGCCCTGCTGCCCAAGGCGGCCTTCGCCCAGTCCACCGCGATCAACTACTGGCACACGTTCACGAGCCAGTCCGAGTTCGCCGGACTCGAAGAGGTGATGAAGCTCTTCGCGGCGGCGCATTCCAACATCGCTGTCACGCAGGAGAATATCCCGAACCCCGAGTTCATGGCCAAGATCACGTCGGCCGTGGTGGCGAACAGCCGCCCCGACGTGACCATGGTCTCGTCGGAGCGCTTCGCGGATCTGCTCGCCATGGGCGCGCTCAACGATCTCTCCGACAGAATCTCGGCATGGGAGCGTCGCGGGGACTTCGACGATGTCCGCTTCGCCTCGATCAGCAAGGACGGCAAGCTCTATGGCGTGCCCGCCTTCACGTTCGTGGACTGGATGTACTACCGCAAGGACTGGTTCGACGAGGCCGGCATCGCGCCGCCGACGACGCTCGAAGAGTTCCGTGACGCCGCCATCAAGCTGACAGACCCGGCCAAGGGCCGCTACGGCTTCGGCATGCGCGGCGGTGCCGGCGGGCAGGCCTACGTGGTCAACATCATGGAAGCCTTCGGCGCCAACCTCGTGCAGGAAGACGGCTCGATCAGCCTCGACCGCGACAAGGCCATCGAGGCGGTCGACTGGTGGGCGGGGCTGCTCACCCGCGACGGTGTCGTGCCGCCGAGCGCTCCGAATGACGGCTTCCGCCAGATCATGGAAGCGTTCCAGACCGGCCAGACGGCAATGGTGTGGCATCACACCGGTTCGTTCCAGGACAACTCCAAGCTGCTCAAGGCCGGCGAGGAATTCGCCACTGCCGCGATCCCGGCGGGACCCGTGGCGCGCGTCGCCCGCCTCGGCTACGCCTACAACGCGTCAAGCAACGCCGAGTCGATCGACGCCAGCTGGGAGTGGATCAAGTTCTGGGGCGAGCCAGACGCGGCCGTCGCCTTCCTCGAGAAGACCGGCTATTTTCCGGCTTCCACCGTCGCGGCCCAGGACGAGCGCATCTCCGGCAACCCGCTGTACAAGCCGGCAGCCGACACGCTTGCCTTCGGCGTGCCGCAGCCGAGCTTCCCCGGTTTTGCCGGCTGGTCCGAGAGCGTCGTGCTTCCCGCCTTCCAGCGCGTACTGATCAAGGAGGCGACCGCCGAGCAGGCCGTCGACGAGATGATCGACGGGCTCAACCAGGCGATCAACTGATCCCCGCATGATTTGCAGGCGGCCGGGCATGTTCCGGCCGTCGCTTCATCTATTGAAATCAACGAGGCCGCATGACAGCGAACCTTGGCACGACCCTGCCACCGCCGCGCACGGCATGGGATCTCTACAATCCCGTCCGGCTGATCGGCGAACTGAGCGAGACGCGGTACTGGATGTACCTGCTGCTGCTGCCGAGTGCGCTGCTGATCTGCGCGGTGGTGATCTATCCCACGCTCTACGGCATCCAGCTCAGCTTCCGCGAGATGCGGCTCAACCGGCCGGACCTCGGCACCGACTGGGTCGGCCTCAAGCACTATTCGCGCATGCTGTCGGACCCGATCTTCTGGGTCTCACTGCGCAACACCGCGGTGTGGGTGACCTTCTCGATCGTGCTCGAGTTCCTCATCGGGCTCATTGCGGCGCTGGCGCTCAACCGGAACCTGCCCGGCTCCAAGGTGCTGGCCGTGTTGATCCTCTTGCCCTACTTCCTGCCCAACGTGGTTGCGGGTCACATGTGGGCGCTGATGCTCGACCCGCGGCTCGGCGTCATCAACGACATCCTCGTCAACCTGGGATGGCTCGAAGGCTACAAGGCCTGGTTCGCCGACCCCTCGACCGCCATGGCGGCGGCGATCGTGGTCGAGGCCTGGCACAGTTTCCCGTTCTTCACCCTGCTGCTGCTGGCCGGCCTCAAGGGCATCCCGACCGATCTCTACAAGGCGGCCGACATCGACGGCGCCGGGCCGTTCGCGCAACTGCGCCTCATCACCCTGCCGATGCTGCGCACGGTGGTGGCGGCAGCGGTGATCCTGCGCGTCATCGGCCTCGTCAACTCGCCGGACCTGCTGCTCATCCTCACCAGCGGCGGTCCCGGGCGATCGACGCAGGTGCTGAGCCTTTATGCCTTCCAGACGGCCTACAAGGATTTCAACTTCGGCTACGCAGGCGCGCTCTCAGTGGTGATGTTCATCCTGCTGATGGGCTTTGCCTGGGCCTACGTGAAGCTCTCCAAAGTGAACGAGGACTGACGCCATGGCACAGCAGACCCGCTCCGCCTCGAAACTCGTGTGGGACATCGTCAGCTATGTCGTGATGATCGGCCTTGCCATCATCTGCATCGGGCCGATCGTGTGGACATTCCTCACCTCGCTCAAGTACGAGGAGGACATCGTCACGCGGACGATGCACTACATCCCGCCGCGCATCACCTTCGAGAACTACGTCAAGCTCTGGAACCAGTCCGGTTATCCCGTGCTGGTAGTCAACAGCCTGATCGTGACTTCGGTGACGGTGTTGATCTGCCTGCTAACGGGTACGATCGCGGCCTATGCCTTCAGCCGTTTCCAGTTCAGGGGGCGTACTCAGCTCATGCTGAGCTACCTCGTCGTGCGCATGTTCCCGGCGGTGCTGATGATCATTCCGCTGTTCGTCGTCATGCGTCAGGTGGGTCTGCTGGATTCGACCATCGGCCTCGCCGTCGCCTATACCAGCTTCCTGCTGCCACTCTTTGTCTGGATGCTGAAGGGCTTTTTCGACGCGGCGCCCAAGGAACTCGAGAGCGCGGCGCGCATCGACGGCACCACCCGCATCGGCGCCATGTTCATGGTGGTGATCCCGATCGCGCGGAACGGCCTGCTCGCTACCTGCGTCTTCGTCGCCATCGCTGCCTGGAACGAGTTCCTGTTCGCGCTGATGCTGACCACCAGCCAGGGCTCGCGCACCTGGCCGGTCGGTCTGCAGCTTATGGTCGGCGAGTTCCAGCTGCCCTGGGGTATGCTGGCGGCCGGCGGCGTCATCTCCATTCTTCCCGTCATCGTGCTGTTCGCCATCGTGCAGCGTGCGATGGTCGCCGGCCTCACCGCCGGTGCAGTCAAAGGTTAAGCGCTCATGGCAACGCTTTCTATCAACTCCGTCCGCAAGAGCTTCGGCGCCGTCGAGGTCCTCAACAACATCGACATCGAAGTCGAGGATGGCGGCTTCCTCGTGCTGCTCGGCCCTTCGGGCTGCGGCAAGTCCACGCTGCTGTCGATCATCGCGGGACTTGAGACCAGCTCGGGCGGTGACATCCTCATCGGCGATCGCAACGTCAACGACGTGCATCCCAAGGATCGCAACATCGCGATGGTGTTCCAGAGCTATGCGCTCTACCCCACCATGTCGGTGCGCCGGAACATCGGCTTCGGCCTCGAGATGCGCAAGGTCGACACGGCCGGGCGCGACGCGGCGGTCGCTCGTGCCGCGGACCTGCTGCAGATCACTCACCTGCTCGACCGCAAGCCGGGCCAGCTCTCGGGTGGTCAGCGCCAGCGCGTCGCCATGGGCCGCGCCATCGTGCGTAACCCCGACCTCTTCCTCTTCGACGAGCCGCTCTCCAACCTCGATGCCAAGCTCCGCGTCGAGATGCGCACCGAGATCAAGCGGCTGCATGACCGGTTGCGCACCACCACCGTGTACGTGACGCACGACCAGGTCGAGGCACTGACGCTGGGCACCAAGGTGGCGGTGATGAAGGGCGGTGTGATCCAGCAGCTTGCCGATCCGGAGACGATCTACACCAGGCCCGCAAACATGTTCGTCGCGGGCTTCATCGGATCGCCCACCATGAACTTCCTGCGCGGTACGCTCGAGGCGGCGGACGGCGGTGTGCAACTCCGCCATGCCGGCGGAACGCTGGCGCTGCCGGGCCTCGAGCAGAACGTCTCGTCCCATGTCGGGCGCGAGGTCGTCGCCGGCATCCGCCCGGAATCGCTGCATGACAGCGACGCTGCGGCAACACTCAGCGGCATCGTCGACGTGGTCGAGCCAACCGGCCCGGATACGATGGTCGTGGTCAAGGTCGGCGAGCAGTTGCTCACCGCCCGACTCGGTCCCAAGCAGCGCCCCCGGCCGGGCGAGACCCTGACGCTCGGGGTCGACGCCGCCTCGGTCAACCTGTTCGATCCGGCCACGGAACAGCGCATCTAGAGCGCTGCTCCGTACTTACTCGCCCGCGACGATCATCTCGAGCAGGATCGGATAGACCACACCGATCCTGCCCTCGGGTTCCCGGGCGTCGATGACGTCGTGCGGCAGGCCGTAGGCGCGCGGCAGGAAGCGGAGCTGGACCCCGGCGCCGTGCCGCTCCCATGCGCTGGCTAGGTCCACGGCGAGGTTGTTGTTGATTGCATGGTCGTTCTCGTTGAGAAGCATGCCGATCCCTCGCGCGGCAGGCGGCTCGTTCGAGGCCTGCTCGGCGACGATCCGGCCGAGCCGCATGAACTGGGCGATGGCGCGGGTCGCGTACCGAGGATAGACATAGGGCGTCGCAGGCGAGCTGTAGTGCTGCCTGGGGTTCCACCAGATCATCATGTTGGGGATCCACAGCAGCAGGTTGGCGGCCGCGTGTGTTGCCCATGGCGGCAGGAAGTGGGGTCCGAGGAACGGCGCGACCGATACGGGGCGCATCACGCTGCCGTCTTCCTGGGTCTCATAGGTGGCGATGGTTCCGCCTGCCGAAAGCCCGATGATGGTCACTTCGTCGCCGAGGCCATGCGCCATGGCGAGGGTGGTATTGGCGGTGGCGATGAACTCCTCGGCGGTGACATGGGCAAGGGCGAGGGTCAGGGGATTGGCCTCGCCATGGCCGGGAAGCCGTGGAACCAGCACGTTGAAGCCGAGTTCGAACAGGCGGTCGCCCAGCGCGTCGAACTGGGCGGGGCAACTCGTCAGGCCGTGAAAATAGACAACCACCCTCTCGCTCCTGCCGTCGTGCGTCCGCATCCTCGAGTGACAGTCCGGACGCAGCGGCATCGTTGCCTCGCGGGCCTCGATGGCGGCAAAGTCGGCGATGGCCTGCTCGTAGTCCTCGGCCGGGGGATCGGCGGTGATGCCGGATAGCGGTGGAACGGGAACGACGGTGAGGATCACGAAGGCGGCGACGAGCACTCCGACGATGACGAGCGCGCCATACCCCACGAACCGGAACAGGCGGCCGAGAACGTTGCCCCGCCGTCCCTCGGTTTCTCCCTCGCGCGCAGGATAGGGGGCCAGCTTGCGCTGCAGCAGCGCCAGCAGCAACCCAACGACCGCAAGCGCAATCGTCGAGGCAAAGCCGGTGGTGACGATGCCGAGCGCGGCCTTCTCGAGCGCATGCAGGAAGGTCGCAGCCCACTGCGTGCCGGCGGCTGGAACGTCGGGGTCGGCATGGACGAACTCGGCCAACAGCAGGACGACGGGATAGGACAAACAGGCAACCAGCACCCCGGCCGCGGCTCCCCTCGCCGCACTTGCCTGCCCCGTTCGCAAGACGACCAGCCACCACACCAGCCAGCCACAGGCGAAAACGCCCACGACTATGTTGGCAATGGTGACCTCGCCGGCTCCACCCAGTGCCGCGGGTCTGATGGGGAGCTGCGCCAGGGCACTCGCCGCGAGCGCCGTGCCGGCAAAGGCCAGTCCGGCAACGATACCCCAGACCCAGTTCTGGGGCGGCGGCGCCGGTGTGCGGGGCTGGGCATCCGTGCTCATGGGCCTCTACCGGGGAGTGGCGGAAAGCTTGCCTGCTTCAGTTCTGCATGCGGATCTGCTGGCCTTTGATCAGCGGATAGTCAGACAGGGTCGAACCGTCGAGATCGACCCTGTGTATGTCGACGCCAGTGATCTGGCTGTTCTCATAAGTAGTGTAGTAGTAAACGCCTTTGTCGGTATTGCAGCACGAGGAATAGATGGTGATCTCGTACTTGTCGTCCTTGACGTTTACGCAGCCGCGTTGCTGCGCAACAGATCCAAGGATGTGGAAGAACTGGCTGATCGACTCCGACTCGGAGTCTCCGGATACCGAGTTCTCCTTGGTGAAGGCGGCCTTTACGAACCGGGAGGACGAGGACAGGTCGCCCGGCATACCCAGCGCGCCCATTCCCCTACTGTAAAGGTCCAACCGGATGTTGGACGAGAAGTTCTGCGGCGGCTGGTTCCTCGACAGGTGCACGTAGTTGTTCAGGTTGAAGTACTGGATGTCGAAAGTTGGGTTGTTGGTCAGCACCCCGACGGGGTTGTCGTAGACCTTCAGTCCGTCTCGGACGGACTCGACGGTTATCGACTTGTCACGATCTGAGATGATCCAGTGAAGCGGTGAAAGCGGGAAGCTCTCGCTGAAGGGAATATCCACGAGATTGAAGGAACGCAGTTCCTCCTTCACCTGGTCGACCGTCTCGAACTGCCCCAGTATCCAGGGCACGAACTCGAATGGAGAGATGTTGGTCTTGGCCGGGTCCTCGGGTTTGTAGTCGGCGTTGTCGGCAAAGGCGAGCCCGGCCATGCTCAGGCCCTTCTCGTTGGTCCCGTCGTAATAGAGGGGATAACCATCCACGATCGTCGCCATGCCGATCATGGCGTGATGCGTGTCGAGGGCCGGCATCTTGCGGAACTCCAGGCGGAAGTTCCGCGGTGTGATCGTCACCGTCTCGTTGTACGAGAACTCGAGGTCGAGGTTACGACCGAAGTAGTGGTCCTTGGTGGTGTAGTTGGCGCCTGTGCACATTTGGTGCTCCCGGTTTGCAACGTGGCAGGGCGCCCCACCCAGTTCGGAGGAACACCTGCGGTGTTCGGGGGTTCCACCCTTCTCCAGCCGCCACGGGAGATGGTTAAGGCAGGGTAAGGAGCG
>JAEYZJ010000132.1 GCA_023430705.1 Pseudomonadota bacterium
GTGTCGATCGCCGTGTTCGAGGGCGCCGACGCCGTGATGCTCTCGGCCGAAAGCGCCTCCGGCCAGTATCCGGTCGAAGCGGTGAGCATGATGAACAAGGTCGCCGTGGCGGTCGAGAACGACGTCAACTACCGCGGCATCATCCGTGCCCAGGCCGCCGAGCCCGAGGCGACGGCCGCCGATGCCATCTCCGCCGCCACGCGCCAGGTCGCCGAGACGCTCGACCTTGCCGCCATCGTCACCTACACCTCGTCGGGTTCGACCGCCATCCGCGCCGCCCGCGAGCGCCCGAGCAAGCCCATCCTCGCGCTCTCGCCCAACCTGCGCACCACGCGCCGGCTCTCGGTCGTGTGGGGCGTCCACACCGTGGAGAGCCCGGACGCCGTGAACCTCGAGGACATGGTCGATCGCGCCTGCGTCATCGCCTACCAGGAGGGCCTCGCCCGCCCCGGCGACCGCATTGCCATCACCGCGGGCATTCCGCTGGGCACGCCCGGCGCAACCAACATGCTGCGTATCGCCTTCGTCCGCCAGGACGGCGCCGGCTCGTCCTGATCGTCCGACCCCTGCCATCGAACGCGGCCTCCCCCTGCACGGGGAGGCCGTTGCTTATTTGAGAGAGACCACGCCATGACCACCAGGCTCGAAGCCGCCCTCGCCCACGCCGATGCCCATATCGACGACAGTGTCGGGCGCCTGAAGACGCTCGTGGCCATCAAGTCGATCTCGACCGACCCGGCCTATGCCGGCGAGGTCCGGCGCGCCGCCGAGTGGGTCGCCGCCGAACTCGAGGGCCTGGGCTTTGCAGCATCCGTGCGGCCCACGCCCGGCCATCCGGTGGTCGTAGCCCATGCCGGCGACGCCGGCCCGCACGTCCTCTTTTACGCCCACTACGACGTGCAGCCGGTCGATCCGCTGAACCTGTGGCACACCGATCCCTTCACCGCCACGCTGGTTACCGGCGCTGACGGCGAGACGCGCATCGTCGGCCGCGGCACCTCCGATGACAAAGGCCAGCTCCTGACCTTCGTCGAGGCCTGTCGCGCCTGGAAGGCCGTCAACGGCGAACTGCCGCTCCGGGTGACGGTCATCTCCGAGGGTGAAGAGGAATCGGGCGGCAAGAACCTCCCGCCCTTCCTCGAGGCCAACAAGTCCGAGCTCGGCGCCGCCGACATCGCGCTCGTCTGCGACACCGACCTGTGGAACCGCGACACCCCGGCGATCGTCACCTCGCTGCGCGGCCTCGTCGGCGAGGAGGTCGAGATCACCTGCGCCAGCCACGACCTCCATTCGGGCATGTACGGCAACGCCGCGCGCAACCCGATCCAGGTCCTCGCCGACATCATCGCCAGCCTGCGCAACCCGGACGGCAGCGTCGCCGTCGAGGGCTTCTACGACGATGTCGCCGAGCTCCCGCCCGAAATCGCCGCCCAGTGGAAACGCCTGCCCTACGACGAGGCGGCGTTCCTGCGCGGCGCCGGCCTCACGACGCCCGCCGGCGAAGCGGGCCGCTCGGTGCTCGAGCAGACCCGCTCACGCCCCACCTGCGAAATCAACGGCATCACGGGCGGCTATACCGGCGACGGGTTCAAGACCGTGATACCGGCCAAGGCGAGCGCCAAGATCTCGTTCCGCCTCGTTTCCGGCATGGACCCGGCCAAGATTCGCGCCGCCTTCCGCAAGCACGTCACTGACCGCCTGCCGCCCGACGCCAGCGCGACTTTCCATGAGCATGGGGGCAGCCCGGCCGTATCCGTCCCCACCGACGGCGTCTACCTGCGTCGCGCCGCCGAGGCGCTCAAGGACGAATGGGGCCACGAAGCCGCCCTCATCGGCTCGGGCGGCTCGATTCCCGTGGCCGGTGACTTCAAGCGGATTCTCGGCCTCGACACGCTGCTGATCGGCTTCGCCCTTGATGACGACCGCATCCACTCGCCCAACGAGAAGTACGACCTGCGCAGCTTCCACAAGGGCATCCGCTCGTGGCTGCGCATCATCGCCGCCCTCGCCGGCTGAGACCAAACGTGAAAAGGCCCGCCGAAGCGGGCCTTTTCAGCAACCTGCCGATCGAAAGCGGCTCAGCCCTGGCGGGCCTTGTAGCGCTTGTCGACCTTGTTGATGATGTAGACGCGGCCGCGGCGGCGCACGAGCTTGTTGGCGCGATGGCGACCCATCAGAGCCTTGAGCGAATTGGTGACCTTCATTCCAGACCTCGGAACAGAAACAAAAAGAGGCGCGCCGCGCCTTCGAATTGGGGCTGTACGTAAGGGTAAATGCCCGGCCTGTCAACGCCTCAGCGAGGTTTTCCGGGGGAGCCGATTAACCCGGCGGCAAGGCGGCGCCGGCATAGTCCCAACCCATGCCAAAGTCCGGATTTGCAGATCTCGACGTACTGGTAGTCGACCCATCGCCGCACATGACGGCGCTGGTCGGCCAGATGCTGCGCCATCTCCGGGTCCGCCGCGTCGACGAAGCCCAGGATGCCGATCGTGCCACCGCGCTGCTGCAGTCGCACCGCTACGGCGCCATCGTCCTCAGCGACCGGCTGCTGCCGATCGACGGGCTCGAACTGGTGCGCGCCCTGCGCCGCGCCACAGCCGGCCTCAATCGCGATACGCCAGTCATCATGATGTCGGTCGAGCCCATGGGCCGCGAGATCGCCGCGGCGCGTGACGCCGGAGTGACCGAGTTCCTGGGCAAGCCCTTTGCCGCGCGGGACCTTGGCGCCCGGCTTCGTGCCATCCGCACAGCCCCGCGCACCTTCGTCGAGACGGGCGCCTACACCGGTCCCGACCGGCGCCGCCGGCGCATCGCGACTCGCCCCGACCGGCGCCGGGGCCCGCCCCTTAGCTAGGCCGGATGACTGCCCGCCACCCTCGCGTCAGGGCCCCGGCTGGAGATCGATCTCCTGCCAGCGGATACAGGCCACGCGGCGCCCGTTCGGCAGCACCTCGAGGGGCGGTACCTTCTCGGCGCAGCGCGGCTGCGCGTGGCGGCAGCGCGTGCGGAAGGTGCAGCCC
>JAEYZJ010000174.1 GCA_023430705.1 Pseudomonadota bacterium
AAGTTCACGCGCCTCAAGCTCACCGGTTTCAAGTCTTTCTGCGATACGACCGAGCTCCATCTGGAGCCCGGTCTTTCCGGCGTGGTCGGGCCCAATGGCTGCGGCAAGTCCAACCTGGTCGAGGCACTGCGCTGGGTGATGGGCGAAAGCTCGTACAAGGCCATGCGCGCGTCCGGCATGGACGACGTGATCTTCTCGGGATCAGGCGGACGGCCGGGCCGAAATACCGCCGAGGTCACCCTCGTCCTCGACAATTCCGACCGCACCGCCCCGGCACCGCTCAACAATGCCGACGTGCTGGAAGTCACGCGCCGCATCGAGCGCGAGGCCGGTTCGGTCTATCGCGTCAATGGCAAGGAAGTCCGGGCCCGCGACGTGCAACTGCTGTTCGCCGATGCCTCTACCGGCGCACATTCCCCTGCCCTCGTGCGACAGGGACAGATCGGCGAGCTGATCGCGGCCAAGCCGCAGCAACGCCGCGCCCTGCTCGAGGAAGCGGCGGGGATTTCAGGTCTTCACTCACGCCGCCACGAGGCTGAGTTGCGTCTCAGGGCAGCAGAGCAGAACCTCGAGCGCGTCGACGACATCATCGCCCAGGTCGAGCAGCAACTGGAGACCCTGAAGCGCCAGGCGCGTCTCGCCGTACGCTACCGGGCCCTGTCCGGCGATATCCGCAAGGCCGAGGCGACGCTGTTCCACATCCGCTGGATCGCCGCCCGCTTCAGCGAAAAGGACGCCGAGGCGGCGCAAGCCAAGCTGGTGCGCGACCTCGCCGACGCGCAGCACACCGAACTCGAAGCGCAGAAGGTCGTGTTCCTCGCCGACAAGGCACTCGCTCCGCTACGGGACGCCGAGGCGGCAGCCGGAGCTGCCCTGCAGCGACTTACCATCCTGGCCGAGCAGCTCGACAACGAGGCGAAGCGCGCCGCCTCGCGCCTCAACGAACTCGGCGAGCGGCTCACGCAGATCCAGCAGGACGCGGTGCGCGAGCGCGCGCTGGTCGGCGAGAGCGACGAAGCGCTCAGGGCGGCGGCCGCCGAACGCGCCCAGCTCGAGGCGGAAGCCGACGGCGAGCAACGGGCGCTCGAGGCGGCCCGGACCGCTGCCGAAGCGCTGCGGGCGGAGGTCGCGAAGGCCGATGCCGATTCCCGTGGCGCTGCCGAGGCGCTGGCGCAGCTGCGGGCCCGCCGCGCCGCAGCCGAGCGCGGAGTCGCCGATGCACGGACACGTGCCCAGCGGCTCGAGACGCAGATCGCCGATCTCGCGCGCGAGGCGGAGCAGCTGGCCCGCGCCCTCGCCTCGGACGCCACTCTCACCGCCAGGCGCGAAGCATTGGAGCAGGCCCGAGCACGCGCCAGTTCGGCCGAGACAGATGCGGTCACCGCCGAAGCCGCCGCAAGTGCTGCGCAGGCCGCCGCCGATGCCATTCGTCCCGAACTGCAGCAGATCGAGGCAGCGCTAAACCGGCTCGAGGCCGAGTCGCAGACGTTGTCGCGCATCCTCAACCACGGCGGGGCTGCGAAATGGCCAGCAGTGCTCGACCAGCTGAAGGTCGCGCCGGGATACGAGACCGCCCTCGGCGCGGCGCTCGGCGACGACCTCGACGCCTCCTCTGATGCGGGCGCCCCGCTGCACTGGGCAGGCGCCGAAGCGGCGTCCGACCCGGCTCTACCGGTCGGTGCCCTGTCGCTTTCGCAGTTCGTTTCGGGCAGTCCGCTGCTTGCCCGCCGACTGGCGCAGATCGGCATCGTCGAGGCTGCCGACGGCCCGCGCCTCATGGCCGGGCTGCGGCCGGGCCAGCGACTCGTTAGCCGCCAAGGCGCGCTGTGGCGCTGGGACGGGCTCGTCGCCGCCGCCGACGCGCCCACCGCTGCGGCCGAAAAGCTGGCGCAGCGCAACCGGCTCGCCGAACTCGAAGCCGAGCTCGCGGAAGTCCGGACCCGCCGCAACGGTCGCCGAGCCGATGCCGCCAGCCTCACCGAAGCGCTTGGGAGTGCCCGCAACGACGAGCGCAGCAGGCGTGAAGCGTGGCGCGCCGCCCAACGCGACATCGCTACAGCGCAAGCCGAGTTCGACAAGGCACAACGCGCCATCGGCGACCTGACTGCCCGCCAATCAGCACTTGCCGAGACCCGCACCCGGCTCGAAGCCGGACGGGCCGAAGCCGTCGCGGCCGTCACCGAGGCCGAGCGGCTGGTGGCGGAGGCGGGCGACGAGTCGGAAGCGGCATCCCTCTATGCGACCCGCCAGGCGCAGCTTGCCGAGTTGCGTGGCAAGGCGGACGAAGCCCGGTTGAAGCTCGGGGGCTTCGAAACGGCAGCGCGCCTGCGCAGTACGCGGCTCGGCCAGATCGCCAGCGACATCGCCGCCTGGAGCCGGCGCCGCGACAGTGCTGCGGCCCAGCTGGCGACGCTTGATAGCCGAACGACCGAAGTGCGCGAACAGATCGCCGCGCTCGAGGCTTCGCCCGAAGACCTGGCCGAGCGCCGCCGCGCCCTCGACGACCAGATCGCTGCCGCACGCGAGGCGCACAAGGCAGCATCCGACGCCCTCGGTGTTGGCCAGAATCGCCATCGCGAGGCCGACAAGGCGCAACGCCTCGCGCACGAATCCCTCTCCGGCTTCCGGGCCGAACTCGCCCGGGTCGAGGAACGCATCAAGGGCCTCGTCGCGCAACGCCACCAGATCGAACGGCAGATCTACGAAACGCTCAACATCGAAGCGGCGCGCACCGCCGAGCTCGCGGGCATCCGGCCCGAGCACGCCCTGCCTCGGGAGCCGCAGGTGGAGGCGCAGGTCGAGCGCCTCAAGGCCGAGCGCGAGCGGCTGGGGGGCGTCAACCTTGGTGCGGAGAAAGAAGCCGAGGAGGTGCGGGAGAAGCTGGACGTCATGGTCAAGGACCGCGACGACCTGATCGCCGCCATCGCCAAGCTTCGCGGCGGCATCCAGAGTCTCAACCGCGAAGGCCGGCAGCGCCTCAACGAAGCGTTCGAGAAGGTCAACGCCCACTTCCAGCAGCTCTTCACCTCGCTGTTCGGGGGCGGCACAGCGGAGTTGCAGTTTGTCGAGAGCGACGATCCGCTCGAGGCCGGACTCGAGATCTTTGCCCGTCCGCCGGGCAAGAAGCCCTCGACCATGACGCTTCTCTCCGGCGGGGAGCAGGCGCTCACCGCCATGTCGCTGATCTTTGCCGTCTTCCTCACCAATCCGGCGCCGATCTGCGTGCTCGACGAAGTCGACGCCCCGCTCGACGACGCCAATGTCGAACGTTTCTGCAACCTGCTCGACAGCATGCGCGAGCGCACCGAGACGCGCTTCCTCGTCATCACCCACAATCCCATCACCATGGCGCGGGTGGACCGGCTGTTTGGCGTCACCATGGCCGAGCGCGGCGTCAGCCAACTGGTCTCAGTCGACCTGAGTGGTGCGCAGGCGGTCGTTGCGGCCGAGTAGCGGGCCGCGGGCCAGATCGGCGTGCGACGCAATGGCTCCTGCCGACCGACGCAGTCTCGCTGCCTACAAGACGCCGCAATCCGGGAGGCAGGAGTCGGGCCTGACTCAATGTCACACCCTCCGCCAAAGGTCTAAACCCCATATTTTACAACGGCTTACCCGCGTCCAAGCGTGCTTGACACCACTGGGGTCGGCCACTATGTTGCCCGCAACTTTCAGGGGCTTGGCTGTCGATGCCGGCCGGGGGCGTGAGGTAGCAGCGGAATGAGAAAACCGCAGAAGACCCAGCGTTCCGCGACCGGCGAGTCCACGCCCCTGACCTCGGACCTGGCATCCCGTATCGAACGGGCCCAGCGCGAGAGGCGCGCGGAGGAGTCCGAACGGGGCAGCTCGGCGAACACCATGACCGGTTGGGGCAAAGGCCTCAGGCTCGGTTCGGAGTTCGTTGCAGCCATCCTGGTCGGCCTCGGCATCGGCTGGCTGCTGGATTCGTGGCTCAACACCACTCCGTGGCTGATGCTGGTGATGCTGCTGTTCGGTTTCGCCGCTGGCGTGCTGAACGTGGTGCGTGCGGCAGGTGAAATGAACAAGGCGGCAATTCCGCCGGCGGCCGCGACAAGCGTGCCGAAAGACATGGACGAGTGAAGGCGAGAGCCTGAAGGAACACAACTTGGCCGATCCCAACAAAGTCGACCCGATCCATCAGTTCGCACTTACCGATATCGTTCCTCTGGGCGGCGGTTTCTCCTTCACCAATTCAGCGCTGTTCATGGTGCTGACCACTGGGTTGATCGGAGCGTACCTGATCCTTTCGACGCGGAAGCGCGCGCTGGTGCCCAACCGCGTGCAAGTCGTCTCAGAAATGCTCTACGAGTTCGTGGCCAACATGGTGACGGATTCGGCCGGCAAGGCCGGCATGAAGTTCTTCCCCTTTGTGTTCTCGCTGTTCATGTTCGTGCTCGTTGCCAACATGTTCGGCATGGTTCCGTTCTTCTTCACGGTCACCAGCCACATCATCGTCACGTTCGCGCTGGCGATGCTGGTCTTCGTGGTCGTTGTGGTCTACGGCTTCGTCAAGAACGGACCGAAGTTCCTCAAGCTGTTCGTGCCCTCGGGCGTGCCGGGCTATATCCTGCCCCTGGTCGCCGTGATCGAGGTGATCTCGTTCCTTTCCCGTCCGATCTCGCTCAGTGTTCGTCTGTTCGCCAACATCCTCGCAGGCCACATCACCCTCAAGGTGTTCGCAGGCTTCGTCGTGTCGATGGGCGGGCTTGGCTTCCTCGGCTGGCTCGGCGCGCTGCTGCCGCTCACCCTCACGGTCGGCATCACGGCTCTCGAATTCCTGGTTGCGGCGCTGCAGGCCTATGTGTTTGCGCTCCTGACCTCGATGTACCTCAACGACGCGATCCACCCGGGTCACTGACCTCTTTCCCATCGCCGGGCGGTCAAGGTGACTGCACGGCCTCTAACCTGCAGCAACAGAGCTGCCCAAGGAGACTGTAAAATGGAAGCTGAAGCCGCAAAGTTCATCGGTGCGGGTCTCGCCTGTTTCGGTATGGCTGGTGCCGCCATTGGCGTGGCAAACATCTTCTCGAACTTCCTGTCGGGCGCCCTGCGCAACCCGGCTGCCGCCGCTGGCCAGTTCTCGAACCTCATCTTCGGTTTCGCCGTGACCGAAGCTCTGGGCATCTTCTCGTTCCTGGTCGCCCTGCTGCTGCTCTTCGTGGTCTGATCCACGACCGACGGCCTAGCACTATATCTTGGGGCTCCGGGTTCTGATCCGGGGTCCCTCGGCCATGAAGGGTTATGAGATGGCGGGCACAGCCCAAGATACCACCGCAGTCGCACAGGCCGACGCCCTGCAGGAAGGCGAAGTCGTCGCTCCTGCCCAGGCGGCCGGCACTGCAGGCGACGCCGCACACGGCGCCACCGACGCGGCGCACGCGACCGAGGCTCACACGGAAGCTCACTCGAGCTTCCCGCCTTTCGACAGCGCCTACTTCGGTGGTCAGCTGCTCTGGCTGGCGATTACCTTCGCCGCCCTCTACATCATCATGAGCCGCGTGGCGCTGCCGCGCATCGGCTCGATCCTCGATACGCGGCGCACCCGCATCGAGGGTGACCTGCGCGAGGCCGAGCGGCTCCGGCAGGAAACCGAGAAGGCCGCCGCGGCCTATGAGGCGGCTCTGGCCGAGGCGCGCAAGAACGCCCACGCCATCGCCGAAGAGACCCGCGCCGGCATCAAGGCCGACATCGAAGGCCGCCGTGCCGACGTCGAGGCCTCGCTCGCCAAGCGCGTGGCCGAGGCGGAGAGCCGCATCAATGCCGAGAAGTCCAAGGCGCTGACCAATGTCGGCTCCATTGCGGCTGAAACGGCCCAGGCGCTGGTCGCCAAGATCTCGGGCAGCGTCACCGCTGCCGAGGCCAAGGCCGCCGTGGCCGCGGTTTCGAAGGAGTAAGCGGGATGCTGAGTTTATGTCT
>JAEYZJ010000330.1 GCA_023430705.1 Pseudomonadota bacterium
GGTCAAAGCCCGTCTGCACGGTGCGGGTGATGACCTCGCCCCGGGCCTGCGCCTCGCCGACGCGCTGGTTGAAGCCGTCGATATTGCGCACGCCGATCTTGCTCATCTTGCGATAGCGGTCCTCCATCTCCCGGACGGCCCACTTGAGGGCGACCACGGCCTTGGAGGGATCGGTGACCACGGGCGTCAGCAGGTGCGGGATGCCGTCATAGATCGACAGCTCCAGCATCTTGGGATCGATCATGATCAGGCGGCACTGCTCGGGCGTCATTTGGTAGAGCAGCGAGAGGATGAAGGTGTTGATACCCACCGACTTGCCCGAGCCGGTGGTGCCGGCGATGAGCAGGTGCGGCATGCGGGCGAGATCGGCGATGATCGGCTCGCCCCCGATGGTCTTGCCCAGGCAGATCGGCAGCTTGCCCTTCATCTTCTCGAAGTCGGACGAAGCCAGCATCTCGCGCAGGTACACCGTTTCGCGCTGCTCGTTGGGCAGCTCGATGCCGATGGCGTTGCGGCCGGGGACGACCGCGACGCGGGCCGAAATGGCGCTCATCGAACGGGCAATGTCGTCGGCCAGCGAGATGACGCGGCTCGACTTGATGCCGGGCGCCGGCTCGAGCTCATAGAGCGTCACCACGGGGCCAGGCCGAACGTTGATGATGTCGCCCTTGACGCCGAAGTCGGCGAGCACCGATTCGAGCTTGCGGGCCATGGCTTCCAGCCGCTCCGGCGCATGCTCGGGACTGGGTCCCTTGTGCCTGGGCTGGGCCAGCAGGCTCAGCGCCGGCAGCTCGAAGCCGTGCGGTTCGTCGAGCAGCGACCCCTGGGCCTCGCGGGCGGCGCGCATGCCCTGCTGCGGCCGGGGAGCGGGAGCGGCGACGCGCGGCGTGACGACCGGAGCCTGTTCACGGGCGCCCGGTGCATGGGGCAGCGGACCGGGGGTGCGCTGGGCCATCGGACCGCGCAGCGGCGTCGGCATCTCCCAGCGCGGCGGCTCGGCCTCTTCGGGCTCGTCCGGATAGTCGTCGAAGGGTGGCTCCTCGTGGGCGCCGACGATCGAGCGGCGCTCTACACCTGACGGTGTGTCGACATAGACCGGCGGCACGGATGGGGTACGGCCATTGAGGCTCGGCTCTACGGCCTCGCCACGCCAGTCTTCCGCCTCCTTTTCGGCGGAACGCCGTTCGGCAATCCTCGCGCCGGCGCGCTTCAGCGCCGAGCGGGCGGAAAAACCCATGTGCACGGCGTAGCCGAGGATCACGTCGAAAACCGAATCGCGGTCGGCGTCCTCGACCTGTTCGTCCTCGACTGCGGCGGCGCGGGCCTTGGCCGGCCTGGCTCCGCTGGCCTTGGTCCTCGACGCGGGAGCTTCGGGCAGGCTGACCTTGCCCAATCCCATGGCGATCCAGAACAGGGCAAAGGTCGGCGCGGCAATGATGATGGCAAAGAGGGTGGCCGTCACCGGCTGCGGCGACTCGCCGGTGGCAAGGGTCGCGAGGTTGGTGAAGCTCTGGCCGAAGAGGCCGCCAAGACCTGTGGGCAACGGCCAGCTCTCCGGCGCCACGACGAAGGACAGCAGTCCGCAGCAAAGCACGCTGGCAGCGATCCAGGCCGGAATGCGAAGGGGCATCCTGGAAGGAACGTGTTGCCGAAGCAGGGCCCAGCCCCAGAGCGCCGGCGGTACGGCAAACGGAATGATCCCGAGCCCGAAGACCTGGAAGGCGATGTCGGCGATCACCGCGCCCGGAAAACCGAGCCAGTTCCGGGCCGGCTGGCCCGAGGCGAAGGAGAAGCTCGGGTCGTCGACCTGCCAGCTCGCCAGCGAGACGAGGATCACCGCGACCAGCGCCAGCACGATCGCGCCAAGCAGGCGGAGCGGGATGCGAATCGCGATCACGGGGGCGGAGCTACGGCGGGCGTCTTCAATGAGGTGCTGTGCCGGCATCGTCTGGGTACACTCTACAAATGCAACGCTGATCCGGCGCACAGACGGCACGCCGATCGAAAGCCGATACTAGGCGGTTAGGGTTAATCCAGAACTAACCGTAGGGCCGGGCGCCCGGAGCCTGCGGGCACGCGCCGTGCTAGGAGTGGCAAGCTAGGCCGGACAGCTCGAAACGGGATCGAGGCCGAGGGCTGCTTCACCTCCCGGCCGAAGCAGCGGCCGGCAACCAGGAGGTCGCTGCCGGCCGCGCTTGGGGTCCGCCGCATGGGGACAATGACAACGCTATCTAAAGTCTCGTTTACCATGCGTGACGTCTGCGTTAGCAGGCCGGATAGGCCAAAAGGCGCATGCAGACCGGCCGTACCCATCGCCTGGCC
The DNA here is from genome assembly GCA_023430705.1 of Pseudomonadota bacterium. Lineage (GTDB taxonomy): Bacteria > Pseudomonadota > Alphaproteobacteria > Rhizobiales > Devosiaceae > Devosia_A. The sequence continues at coordinate 2,323 of JAEYZJ010000330.1, forward strand.
GGACCGGCACCCGGGGTCTCGCCGGTCGCGCCAGCCCGGAGCCTGACAGTGGACGCTTTTCTTGCCTGGCTCACCGGCCTGATCGCCATCGTCATCCCCGGCCTCGGAGCCGCGCCGGAAGCGGGCTACAACGGCTATGTCGAGGCCCGCTACGTCTACGCCGCCCCGGTGAACAGCGGAGCGATCGAGCGCATCGCGGTCGCCGAAGGCGAAACGGTGCTGGCGGGAGACCTGCTCTTCCGGTTGCGGCAGGACCAGGAGATCTCGGCGCTCGCGGCCGCCGAGGCGCGGGTGGAGGCTGCCGAGGCGGCGCTTGCCAACCTGACGACCGGTGCCCGCAGCGACGAAGTGGAGGTAGCCCGCGCCAGCCTGGAGAAGGCAGAGGCAGACCTCGAGCTGGCCCGGGAGACGGCGGACCGCACCCAGCAGCTCTTCGCACAGGACCTCGTGCCGCGGGCGCGCCTTGACCAGGACAATGCGGCCCTCAAGAGCGCCGAGGCGCTGGTCAGGCAACTCGACGCGCAACTCAAGGTGACCGAACTGCCGGCCCGCGCGGCGCAGCAGCAGCAGGCGGAAGCGAACCTCGCGGCGGCACGGGCCGACGCCGAACAGGCGAACTGGGCACTGGCCGACCGTACCATCACCGCGCCGGTCGCGGGGCGCGTGGAGCGCCTCTATTTCGACGAGGGCGAGGTGGCGACCGCAGGAGCACCGGTGATCTCCATCCTGCCCGCGGGTGCGCTCAAGGTGATGTTCTTCGTTCCCGAGGCAGCGCGCACCGGGCTGCCGCTCGGAGCAAAGGTCGCGGTGAACTGCGACGGCTGCGCCGACGGGCTTACTGCCACGGTCAGCTACCTCGCGTCCGAGCCGCAGTTCACGCCGCCGGTGATCTACTCGCGCGAGGAGCGGCAGAGGCTGAGCTTCCTCGTCGAGGCCACGCTCTCCGCAGAGTTGCCGCCGGGCCAGCCGGTAACGGTGGAGAAGGCCGAGTGAGCGACGAGATGGTCATCGACGTGAGGGGACTGACCAAGAGCTTCGGTTCCCGGCGCGTCGTCGACCACTTCGACATCGCGGTGCCGAAGGGCGCGATCTACGGCTTCCTCGGACCCAACGGATCGGGCAAGACGACCACCATCCGCATGCTCTGCGGGCTGCTGACGCCGGACGAGGGGGAGGGCACCTGCCTCGGCTTCGACGTGCGCCGGCAGGCAGACCGGATCAAGGAGCGCGTCGGCTACATGACGCAGAAGTTCTCGTATTACGAGGACCTGTCGATCCGCGAGAACCTCGACTTCGTTGCCCGCATGTACCGGCTGGACCGGCGCAAGGAGCGGGTGGACCAGGCCCTCGTCGATCTCGGACTTGCCGACCGCGCCCGGCAGCTGGCCGGTTCGCTCTCGGGCGGCTGGAAGCAGCGGCTGGCGCTTGCGGCATGCCTGCTGCACGAGCCGCAGCTGCTCCTCCTCGACGAGCCCACGGCGGGGGTCGATCCCAAGGCGAGACGCGACTTCTGGGACGAGATCCGCCGGCTCTCGGCCGCAGGCGTCACCGTGCTGGTCTCGACGCACTACATGGACGAGGCGGTGCAGTGCGACTTCATCACCTACATCGCCTATGGGCGAAAGCTGATCGACGGACCCTCGGCGCGGATTCCCGAGATCGTGGGGCTCGAAACCTGGAGGGTGGCCGGCCCCGACCTGGGCGCGCTGGCCGAGCGGCTGGGGGGCGAACCGGGCGTCGTCCAGGTCGCGCGCTTCGGCACGTCGCTGCATGTCTCGGGCACGGACAAGGCGGCGCTGGAGGCAACGGTCGAGCGCCTCAAGGCCGAGGGCACGCATGAGTGGAGCCTCGAGGATGCCGGGCTCGAGGAGGCCTTCATCTACCTGATGGCGGGGGCACGCGACAACTTCGCCAGCGGCGGGCAGGCGGCATGAGGGCGCTGTTCTCGCTGCGCCGCTTCGGCGCCGTGCTCTACAAGGAATTCATCCAGATGCGGCGGGATCGCCTCACCTTCGGCATGATGGTGGGACTGCCGATCATCCAGCTGTTCCTCTTCGGGTTCGCCATCAACTCGGACCCGCGACACCTGCCGGCGCTGGTCGAGGTCAACGACGACGGGCCACTGACCCGCGCGGTGATCTCGGCGATGCAGAACTCGACCTACTTCGATTTCCGCGGTGCGGTGTCGGGCGTGGGCGAGGGCGAGGAGGCGCTGCGACGGGGCGACGCGAACTTCGTCGTCGTCATCCCGCAGAATTTCGAGCGCGATGTGCTGCGCGGGCAGCGCCCCGAGCTGCTCATTGCCGCCGACGCCTCCGATCCGTCGGCAACCGGCGGGGCGGTATCGGCGCTCTCGGGAATCTTCAACGTGGCGATCGCCGAAACGCTGACCGGACCCCTGGCGCGTCCGTCCGCTCAGGCGCCGTTCTTGGTGGTGGTGCATCGCGAGTACAATCCCGAGGGCCGGACCTCGACCAATATCGTGCCGGGGCTGCTGGCCATCATCCTGTCGATGACCATGGTGATGATCACCGCGATCGCCATCGTGAAGGAGACCGAGCGGGGAACGATGGAGATGCTGATCGCCACCCCGGTGCGGCCGCTCGAGGTGATGCTGGGAAAGATCGTGCCCTACGTGTTCGTCGGCTACGTGCAGACGGTCGTCTTCCTCGCCGCCGCGAGGCTCGTCTTCGGGATTCCGTTCGACGGCAGCTTCTGGGCCTTTTTCGCCGGCTTCAACCTGTTCGTGGTGGTCAACCTCGCGCTCGGGTTCCTGATCTCGACCGTGGCGCGCAGCCAGATGCAGGCCATGCAGCTGAGCTTTTTCACCATCCTGCCGTCCGTCCTCCTTTCCGGCTTCATGTTTCCCTTCGCCGGCATGCCCGGCTGGGCCCAGGCCATCGGGGAGGCCGTGCCGGCGACGCAGTTCCTGCGCGTCGTGCGCAAGGTGATGCTGAAGGGCGGCGATCTTGCAGACGTCACCAGCGAGCTCTGGGCCCTGACGGCCATTCTCATCGTGATTTCGGCTGTCGCCATGCTGCGCTACCGGCAGACGCTGGATTGACGCCGGGAGCCGGGTACTCAGGCGGTGACGCCGGATGCTGGCGGGCTGCCGGTCACCCCGAGCGCGCGTTCGGCAGCGACGAGCTGCGCGGGCGACACGCCATCCATGGCGCGGAAGTCGATGAACATCTGCTCGAAGCCGCCGGGCGTCACGAGGCCGAAGAGGCGTCCCGGCTCGGTGCCGGTATTCAACCACTGGTGCGGGACATGCGGCGGAAGCGCGATGACAGAACCGGGCGGGGCAATGAAGGAATCGGGGCCGCACCAGAAGCGGAAGGTGCCCGATATCACCGCAAACAGCTCCGTCTCGAGGCTGTGGGTATGCCATGCGGGCCCGGTTCCGGGCGCGATCGTTGCGACCCAGGCGCCCAGACGTCCCGCCGTGTCGCCCGAGCGGACCCGGACCAGCACGTCGTCGCCCCGGGCCGTGCGGCCGTTGGCCGGATCGGTTGGACGCGAGACGATCGCGCGCGGGAACGGCGCCCTGGCCGGGTCGATGTCCTGGACAAGCCCGACGACGGGGGTCTCGTCATTGGCGAGGCCATAGCGGTGCTCGATGCGGGCGATGGCAGACGGATCCGGCGCCTTCTGGTCCAGGATGTCGAGGAACATCTGCTCGAAGCCGCCGGGGGTGACCACCACCAGCATCCTGCCGGTGGCCGCGCCGGCGTTCCACCACTTGTGCGGGACGTGCGGCGGCAGAACGACGACCGTGCCGGCTGACGCCTCGAAGGCGTCGTCTCCGCATTCGAAGTGATAGTCGCCCTCGAGCACGAGGAAGAACTCGATCTCGCGGGTATGCGTGTGGCGAGCCGGCCCCTGCCCCGCAGGAGTGATCGTATCCCAGGCGCCCAGCGCGCCGCCGGTCTCCGGGGCGGTGGCATGGATCACCATGGGAGCGCCGAACGGGGTCCGCCCGCGCCGCTGGTTGCCGGGAATGGAGACGACCGACCGAACGAAGGACGTCATGATGAAGCCCCTCCAGCCTCAATCATGCGATGCTAGCAGGCGTCCGAAACACTGTGAAGACAGGCGCCGGCGGCGGCGCTATCGTGCGCGTTTGTGTACGTAACGCGGTGATTTCACGCCGGCACGCCCAGCATCTCGTCCTGCTTGCGGCGCAGGGCGAAAAGACGCGTGGTCCGGTCGGGCTCGGCGTTGGCGCGCGTCAGCAACTCGCCTTTCCTGACCGGCGCCGAGACCTTGCCGCCTTCGAGCAGGCCGACCGGCACCGCCTGCTGGCGCCGGGCGTCCTCCACGGTCAGGACGAAGCTGCGGTAGCAGGTCTCGCCAATGGCATCGAAGGTTTCGCCCACCGCGAGGTCGCGCTTGGCCACGGCGCAGACCTCTGCGACCGGGCTGGGCAGCGGCACCATGTCGGGCTTGCCGTAGAGCATGATGCGGGCCGCAGTGAGCGGCACTTCGAGCGAGGTCAGGTGATAGGGCCGGAAGAAGGCGTAGTAGGGGCCCTTGCCGACGTGCAGGTCGTCCATGCGCTCGATGATGCGCGGGTGCTCGGCCTCGACGATGACGAAGACGCCGGGGGCGACGCCCTTGCCGATCGTGTAGTCGACGACGCCCTTGCGGTTGAGGATGCCCCCATCCTCCTTTGGAATCAGCACCTTGACCATCTCGTCGCGGTCGGCGGCGGGGCCGTGCATGCCGGGGACGTCGGGCACGAGACCGGTGGCGTTGGCGATGCAGGCCATCTCGACCATGGTCTTGGAGCCATCGACGAACTCGACCAGCATGCGCGGGTTCATGTTCCGGCGGATGGCTTCCTCGCGGTAGTCGTCGGGAACCGCGTCGTGATTGAGAGGGTTGTTCTTGCCCTTGCCGGCCGAGACGATGCGGTAGCCGAGCGCCGAAGCGAACTCGATCAGCTCCATGCAGCTCGACGGCTCGTCGCCGGCGCCGACCGAGTAGATGACGCCCAGCCGGTCGGCCTGCTGCTTGAGGTAGGGTCCGATGGTCACATCGGCCTCGACATTCATCATGACGAGATGCTTGCCGTGCTCCATTGCCGCCAGACAATAGTCCGCCGCCACGCCGGGCTTGCCGGTCGCATCGATGACCACGTCGATGAGCGGATTGCGGACCAGTGTCTCGGCGGAGGTGACGGCCATCCTGCCGGCCTCGATAGCCGCGGTGACCTTGCTCTGCGTATCGGCCTCGACGGCATGCGTGTCGTCGCCGTAGGCGATGGCCATGGCGGCCCGCGCGGTGTGCGGCCGGCGCGTCGCAATGGCGGCGACCTCGATGCCGCGCATCAGCCCGCCCTGGGTCACGAGGTCGGTCCCCATCTCACCCGAGCCGATCACTCCGATGCGGATCGGCCGGCCCTCGTCAGCCCGCGCCTTGAGGTCGCGGGCGATGCCGGTCAGGTGCACATTGGTGAGCGGGGTCGGGGGCTTGATGGCATGCATGGCGGGTGCTCTACCACTCGTCCTGCCACATGGGAACCTGAGAGATGACCGGCCAGCTCGATGTGATTCGCGACGGGAAGCTGGGCATCATCGCGCTCAACCGGCCAGAGGCCATCAACGCGCTCAGCCGCGCCATGATCGATGGCATCACCGAGACGCTGGAGCTGTGGCGAGACGACGACGGCGTCGCGGCGGTGCTGTTCGAGGGACGGGGAGCACGCGGCTTTTGCGCCGGCGGGGACGTACGGGCCCAGCGGGAGCTGGCACTGGCCGGGGACTTCGCGGCGGCCGACGACTACTTCGCCGCCGAGTATGCGATGAATGCCCTGATCTCGGGCTATCCCAAGCCCACGATCGCGCTGTCCCACGGGGTCGTGATGGGGGGCGGCATCGGCATTGCCGGCCATTGCCGCTATCGCCTGACGACGCCGGATGCCAGGTTCGCCATGCCCGAGGCCGCCATCGGGTTCGTCTGCGACATCGGCGTCAACTACCTGCTCGCCAAGGCACCCGTGCACAGGGCGCTCCTGTTCCTGATGAGCGGCGTGACGGTCGGGCCCGGCGACGCGCTGGCGCTCGGACTCGCCGACTGCGTCTACGACCCGTCCCGCCGCGAGAGCCTGCTCAGGTCGGTGGCGCTGGCCGCGCGGTCGGCCAACCCCGATACGGAGCTCGCGCGGCTCGTGCGCGCCGAGATGGTGCCGGAGGGTGAAACCCCCTTCATCGAGGCGGCGGACGCCTACGAGACGGCAGACTGGAAGCGGGCGACGGACGTGCTGCGGGCGGTCGACGACGAAAGGATCGGGGCCGCGATCAAGGCCGGCTCACCCACCAGCGCGGTCGTCATCTTCGAAAGCCACATGGCCGCACGCCGCATGACCAGCATCGGGGACGTGCTGGCGCTGGACCTCAAGCTGGCGAGCCTGATGTGCCGGCGATCGGACTTCGCCGAGGGGGTCCGGGCGGTGCTGGTCGACAAGGATCGCAGCCCGGCCTGGAACAAGGACGACTCGGCCGCGGTGTCCGAGGCTATCGTGACAATCATTCCGGCTGCCTGACCGGCCCGGAACCGGTGCGCTTTTAGCACTTCCTAAACCGTTACATCGGATGCTTGCGCCGGGACCAGTCCGTTGGGGGGCAGCCAGTTCATGGCCCTGGCACTTAGCAGAAGCATCGCCTTGCCGGCGATCGTCGATCTCGACTCGCTCGATCCGATCCGGGACGAGCTTGTCGACGCTATCGACAGCGGCAGCGTGACGGTCAAGGCGGCGGGGGTGGAGCGGGTCGCCACCAATGCCCTGTTCATGCTGTTGAGCGCGGCTGAGACGGCGCGCCGCAACACCCATGCTTTTACGGTATCCGAGCCAAGCGAGGCGTTCCTCGCCGCGATTTCGCGGCTGGGGCTCGGGCACCGGTTCGCCGGCATTCTGGAAGGATAATCATGCGCGTACTGACGGTCGACGATTCCCGCACCATCCTGGCGATGCTGCACCACACGCTTTCCAATGCGGGCTTTGAAGTGCTGCAGGCGGAGGACGGCCAGCAGGGACTCGACGTGCTCAAGAACGAGAGTGTCGACGTGGTGATCACCGACATCAACATGCCGGTGATGGACGGCATCGAGTTCATCAAGAACGTGCGTGCATCGGGAGTCCACAACTCCCTGCCGATCCTCATCCTCACCACCGAGACCAGCCAGGACAAGCGCGACCAGGGGCGCGCGGCGGGCGGCACCGGCTGGATCGTCAAGCCGTTCGACCCCGAGAAACTGATCTCGGTGATCCACCGCGTCGTCCACTGACGCAAATCGGTGAACGGGCCTTCCGGCCGACCCGAAGGGTTTTCGACTTTGAGTGACCTCGACGACTTCAAGGCGACATATTTCGACGAATGCTCGGAGCTGCTCCTCGAACTCGAGGAGCAGTTTGCCGCCATCGAAGAGGGTGACCGTTCAAGCGAGCGCCTGAATGCGGTGTTCCGGGCCATCCACTCGATCAAGGGCGGCGGCGGGGCCTTCGGCTTCACAAGCCTCGTCGGGTTCGCGCATGCCTATGAAACGCTGCTCGACCACGTCCGCGACGGGCGGGTGGAGCTCAGCGAGACCGTGGTGTCGCTCTGCATCCGGGCCAACGACATCGTCGCCGACTATGTCACCGCGGCGCGCGAGGGCAGTGAACTCGAGGTCGGTTACGGGGCCGAGGAAAAGCACCAGTTCGACATGCTGACCTCGGGCGATCCGGACATGTCCGGCGAGCCGATCGAGGAGTTCGACATCGACTTCGTGCCGGTGATGGTGACCATTCCCGGCGCCGAGGACGAAGCCCCGGCCGAGCCGCTCGACCTTGCGGTGATCGACGACAGTTTCGAGGCGCCGCCCTTGCTGCCGCCTTCCGGATACTGGACGATCCGCTTCACGCCGCATCCCGAGCTCTACGCCCGCGCGAACGATCCGCTGCTGCTGTTGCGCGAACTGGCGTCGCTGGGCGACATCAAGGTCAAGGCGCAGATCGACGACATCCCGGCGCTGGCCGACTTCGAGCCGTTCGGGGTCTATTGCGCATGGGAGATCACGCTTCGTTCCGAGACGGCCACGGAGGCCGCCATCGCCGAGGTGTTCGAGTTCGTGGAGGGCAATTGCGGCCTCGTGATCGAGCGCGGCGTCGCGCCGGCAGCCGCGGACGAGGACGTGCTCGACCGCACACTCGAGGAGGCCGGGACGTCGAGCCTTGCGTCCTTGCTCGACCAGCACGAGCCGGAGGCCGAGGCGGCGCCGACTCTCAGCTTCGCGGATCTCGCCGAAAGCCTCAAGCCGGCACTCAAGGCCGCATCGCCGGTCATGCCGACGCCGCTCAAGCCGGCAGCGGCAGAGCAGGATTTCGAGGGCGAGCATGATCGCCGCTCCGGCCAGGACGACCGCCGCAACGGCGTGCAGTCGATCCGCGTCGACCTCGACAAGATCGACCGCGTGGTCAACATGGTGGGCGAACTCGTCATCACGCAGTCGATGCTCACCCAGCAGATGGACGAGACCCTGAGGGCCCGGTACCAGGAACTGGTGCGCGGCCTCGAAGTGCTGGCGCAGACGACACGCGGGCTGCAGGACTCGGTGATGTCGATCCGCGCCCAGCCGGTGAAGACGGTGTTCAGCCGGATGCCGCGCCTCGTGCGTGAACTGTCGTCCAAGACCGGCAAGAAGATCCGGCTCGAGACGATCGGCGAGAACACCGAGATCGACAAGACGGTCATCGAGCAGCTCAGCGATCCGCTGACGCACATGATCCGCAATTCGGCCGACCACGGGATCGAGAGTCCGGAGAAGCGGGCTGCGGCAGGCAAGTCGGAATCGGGCGTGATCCGGCTGTCGGCGGAGCAGGCGGGCGGCAACATCCTCATCGCGGTCGAGGACGACGGCGGCGGCATCAATCGCGAGCGTGTGCTGCAGGTGGCGCGCGACCGGGGCGTGGTGGGCGCGGACCAGGTGCTCAGCGACGAGCAGATCGACCAGCTCATCTTTGCGCCCGGCTTCTCGACGGCCTCGGAAGTCTCTGACATTTCCGGCCGTGGCGTCGGGATGGACGTGGTCCTTTCCAATATCAAGAAGATCGGCGGGTCGGTGCATGTGAAGAGCTGGACGGGCCGCGGCACGCGCATGACGCTGCGCCTGCCGCTGACGCTCGCCGTGCTCGACGTGATGCTGGTCAAGGTCAGCGGCAGCCCCTACGTCATTCCCCTCTCCTCGATCGTCGAGACGATCCAGTGCGCGCGGGCGAACTTCTCGCGCATGCCGACCGGCGGCCAGGTGCTGCAGGTGCGCGGCGAATACGTGCAGGTCGTCGACCTTGCGAGCCGCTTCGCCATGACCACCGACGTCGGGCGCGAGAACCGCTTCGTCGTGCTGTGCGAGGCCGAGGGCGGCGTGAAGGTCGCGCTGATCGTCGACGACATCATCGGCCAGCAGCAGGTGGTGATCAAATCGCTGGAAGAGAACTTCCAGTCGATCGAGGGCATCGCCGGCGGCACGATCCTGGGCGACGGCAACGTGGCGCTGATCGTCGACGTGCAGGGGCTGAAGTCACAGGTTCTCAACCACAAGAGTGCAGCTTAGCGCTGGAACATCTAGCACCGGCAGAAGGCCGGCGGGAAAGGCAAGAACAGCATGGAAGCGCTGGCTTTCAAGGACGACATGTCGGGCAGCACGGTGCAGGCTGCCAACAGCCTGCAGCTCATCGCATTCTCAATCGGCGAGCAGACCTACGGCGTCGAGATCACGACCGTGCGGGAGATCCGCGCCTGGAACGGCGCGACGCCCCTGCCGAACACGCGCGAGTTCGTGCGCGGCGTGATCAACCTGCGCGGCACGATCGTTCCGATCTTCGACCTGCGCGCCCGCTTCGGCGAGGGGCAGACGTCGCCGACCAAGAACCACGTCGTCGTGGTGATGAGCGTGGGCGAGAAGTGGGTCGGCATCCTCGTCGACGCGGTGAGCGACATCCTCACGGTGTCCAAGGAAGACATCCACCACGTGCCCGAGGGCAACTCGATCGATACCGAGCTGCTCAACGGCATCGTCACCCATGACAGCCGCATGGTCGGCCTCATCGACCTGCATGCCGTGGTCTCGGGCGCGAGCGCCAAGCTCGACAGCTGAGGCCTGGCACAGCCATTCCGAAAGGCCGCCTCCGGGCGGCTTTTTTCGTTTTCAGTGGAAGTTGCGGCCCGAGGGGAGCGCGGCGCGCGCCTGCTGGCGCAGGCGCTCGTCCCGCCGGCGCTGGCCCTCGTCGCGGCCCGGTTGCGGTCCCGATCTGCCCTCGTCGGCACGGGCGACCACGGCATCGCCGATATCGAGGCCCTGGGCGAGGTCGAGCAGGCGTGGCGTCAGGTCGTGGAAGCTGTGGGCGACGATGTGGACCACGAGGCCCTCGCGCTGCAGCCGTCCCCGGACTGCCATGGCGCGCGAGCCAAGCACCACCTTTCGGTTCTGCGCAAAGGTCTTGGGCCAGATGATGATGTTGGCGACCCCGGTTTCGTCCTCGAGGGTGGAAAAGATCACGCCGCTCGCAGTGCCGGGCTGCTGGCGGACCAGCACGAGCCCTGCCGCCTCGACCCAGCTGCCGTCGCGCTGCTCGATCAGGTCGGCGCAGCGCACGGTGCGGCGCCGGTCGAGCTCGGCGCGCATGAAACCGAGCGGGTGTCCCTTCAGCGACAGGGTGAGGGTGCGATAGTCGTGCACCACGGATTCGCCTTCCGGCATGAGCGGCAGGTTGCCCTGTGCGTCGTCGGCCTGGCTCGGGCGCCGGCCCACCGAGAACAGGGGCAGCCGCTCGGCCCCGGCAGTGCCGCGCAGGCCCCGGACGGTCCAGAGCGCCTCACGCCGGTCCAGTCCCATCGACTGGAAAGCGTCGGCCTCGGCCAGCTTTTCCAGCGTCTCCACCGGCACGCCCGTCCGCAGCCAGAGATCGCGGATCGAGGCATAACCGTCGCCGCGGCGGGCAACGATCAGGTTGGCATGCGCCTCGCGGATGCCGGTGACCTGGCGCAGGCCGAGGCGAATGGCGCGGCTGGAGTAGATGTCGTCGCGCATCGCGGCATGCTGCCTGGCTATGCGGTCGCGCGCGGGGGTGCCGTCCTCGAGCACGTGGCCATGGTCGGAGCGGTTGACGTCGACGCCGCGAACCTCGACACCGTGCTCGACGGCATCGCGGATGATCTGGGCGGGAGCATAAAAGCCCATCGGCTGGCTGTTGAGCAGGGCGCAGGCGAAGACGTCGGGATAGTGGCACTTCATCCAGCACGAGGCATAGACCAGAAGGGCGAAGCTCGCGGCGTGGCTCTCGGGGAAGCCGTATTCGCCGAAGCCCTGGATCTGGGCAAAGCAGCGCTTGGCGAAATCGAGCGAGTAGCGGTTGCGGGTCATGCCGGCGATGAACTCGTCGTGGAACTGCGCCAGCTTGCCGGTGCGGCGCCAGGCGGCCATGGCGCGACGCAACTGGTCGGCCTTGCCGGGTGAAAAGCCCGCCCCGACGATGGCCATCTGCATGGCCTGTTCCTGGAACAGCGGGATGCCCAGGGTGCGCTCGAGCACTGCATTGAGCTCGGGACCCAGCGGTTCGATCTCCTCCAGCCTCTGCCGGCGGCGCAGGTAGGGGTGGACCATGCCGCCCTGGATCGGGCCGGGCCGGACGATCGCGACCTCGATGACGAGGTCGTAGAAGACGGAGGGCTTCAGCCGCGGCAGCATCGACATCTGGGCCCGGCTCTCGATCTGGAACACGCCGATGGTGTCGGCGCGGTGGGTCATGCGGTAGACCGGGGCGCTGATCTCCGGCTTGTCCTGCTCGGCCATCAGGGTGTCGAGGTTCTCGTCGCGGCCGTAGTGCTGGTGGAGCAGCTCGAACGACCGCCTGAGGCAGGTCAGCATGCCGAGGGCGAGGATATCGACCTTCAGGATGCCGAGCGCGTCGATGTCGTCCTTGTCCCATTCGACGATGGTGCGGCTCTCCATGGCGGTCTTCGAGATCGGCACCAGGCTTTCGAGCGAATCGCGGGTGATGACGAAGCCGCCCACATGCTGGCTCAGGTGGCGCGGAAAGCTCTTCAGCGCCCCGACCACGTTGAACACCTGGGTGAGGGTGGGATCGTCGGGATCGAGGCCGAGCAGCCTGATGCCGCCGAGATCGGCGGCATTGCCCCAGCCCCAGTGGAGCTGGTTGATGGCGGCGATGGTGTCATCGGAGAGACCGAACACCTTGGCCGTCTCGCGGACCGCGCTCCTGGAGCGGTAGGAGATCACCGTGGCGGTGAGCCCGGTGCGGGCGCCGCCATACTTGCCGTAGATGTACTGCATCACCTCCTCGCGCCGCTCGTGCTCGAAGTCGACGTCGATATCGGGCGGCTCGTCGCGCTCGGTGGAGATGAAGCGGCCGAAGACCAGGTTGGCCTTGTCGGGATCGACCGAGGTGATGCCGAGGACGTAGCAGACGGCGGAGTTGGCGGCCGAGCCGCGCCCCTGGCAGAGGATCTTCAGCGTCTCGCGGGCGTGGTGGACCACGTCCTGCACGGTGAGGAAGTAGGAGGCGTAGCCCTTGTAGGCGATGAGGCAGAGTTCCTTCCAGAGCGCGCTCTTCACCTTGTCGGGGATGCCGCTGGGATAGCGTCGGTGCGCACCTGCCCAGGTCAGCCGTTCCAGCGTTTCCTGTGCCGTCTCGCCGTTGCCGATGGTCTCGGTGGGGTAGTTGTACTTGAGCTGGTCGAGGGTGAAGCCGATGCGGGCGAGGAGGCGCTGGGTTTCGGCTATCGCCTCGGGATGCTCGGCGAAGAGCCGCGCCATTTCGGCCGGCGGCTTCAGGTGTCGTTCGGCATTCTGCTCGAGCCGACGGCCGGCAGTTTCGAGGGTCAGGTGCTCGCGGATGCAGGTGACGACGTCCTGCACGATGCGCCGGCCGGGTTCATGGTAGAGCACGTCGTTGACGGCAAGCAGCGGCACGCCGGCCTGGCTTGCGGTATGGGCCAGGCGATTGAGCCGGGACCGGTCGTTGCCCCTGAAGGTGACGGCGGCGGCGAGCCAGACATTGCCGGGCGCGATGGCGGCGAGCCGCTCCAGGTCGCGGGCGGACTCCTCCCAGCGGCGTTCATCGAGGTGGAAGACGAGGAGCTGACCCTCGGCAAATTCCTCGAGGTCGGAAAAGTGGATGACCGGATTTCCCTTCTCGCTCTCCTCGCGCAGGTTGCCGCGGCTCAGCAGCCGGCAGAGGCGACCATAGGCCTCGCGATCGGAGGGATAGGCGAGGATGTCGGGGGTGCCGTCGGCAAAGGCGAGGCGCACGCCGACGACATAGCGGAAGCCGGGGAATTCCTCCTTGAGGTCGCGATGGGCGACGTAGCCGCGGACCACACCGGCAAAGGTGTTGCGGTCGGCGATGCCGATGCCGTTGAGCCCCATGGCCATGGCGGCGGCCACCAGTTCCTGCGGATGGGAGCCCGAACGCAGGAACGAAAAGTTGGAAGTCGCCATCAGTTCGGCATAGGCGGGGGCTTTCATGCAAAGAACCCGTGCATGAACCAGCGCGGCGGCGTGTCGTTGCCGTAAAGCCCGACGCGGAAGACCCAGAAACGGCGGCCACTGTCGTCCTCGACGACGTAATAGTCCCGCACCGTGGTTTCCGAACGGAAGGTCTCGAGGCTGGAGACGTGGGTCCCGGCTCCGGCAGCCTCAGGTTTCCGGGGTTCCCTGGGCGGCAGGAGGAAATCGAGGTTCTGCCCGGTGCGCCACCATTCGGCTTCGATCCGTTCGGGGCCCGAAGCCTTCAGCACGCGGTAGACGATATGGCGCCATACCATCCGCATGGGCGGGCCATGCGGCACCTCTGCAATCACCTCGACCGGCTCCGGGGCCGGCAGCAGGCGCAGGGGGCGGACCAGACCCGGGTCGGGCCGTGCAGCAGGATCGTCCGCCGTCCGGGCGACCACGGGCTCGAGCTTTACCGCCTGTTCGGGGATGTGCGTATCGACAAACTTGTTGCGCAGCACCGCGAGCGGGCCAAGGCGGCTGGTCATCCGGTCGTAAAGGCGGGCGAGGTCCTCGGCGCCGTCGTCGGTCTCGAAGGCGCCAAGCTGCACGTCGGCAGCGGGTGAGAGCGAGCCGGCGGCCAGCCGGATCATGTCGATGCCGAAGCCTGCATCATACTCTCCCTCCAGCCGCTCGGAGCGGTGGACGAAAAGCTGGGCGATGTGGCGGGGGTCACGCGTGGCCCGGGCGGCATTGACCGACAGGGTCATCACCTTGTGGTCGACCCGGTAGAGGAAGAGATGGAAAGACTGGGCGCCGACCTCCTCGGCCGAGAGGCGGACCCCCAGCTGGATAGCGAGATCGCGCACTGTCATCAGCACGTCGTCGAGGTAGCCGATGGGCTCGGCGAAGCGGCGTTCGGCATAGTGCTCGGCGATGGGCACCCGCGGGGTGATGCGTTCCTCGACATGGCCCAGCGCCTGGTCGAGCCGGGTGACCAGCGACAGGCCGAACCGCGCCTGCAACCCCTTTCGATCCCGGCCGTAGAGCTGACCGACGACCTTGAGCCCCATCTGGTTGAGGCCGGCGACCTGGTCTTCGCCAAGCCGCAGCGCACTGACCGGCAGGCGGGAAAGTCGCTGCTCCAGCTCGTTGTCGGCAACGATTCCGGGGGCGAAATGCGCAAAGGCCCAGGCCGCCCCGACCGTGTCGGCAATGGCGCCGGTGGCGGCATAGCCCAGCGCATGGAGGCGCGAAGTGAGGGTGGAGAGCATCTTTTCCTCACCCCCGAAGAGGTGGGCGACGCCCGTGATGTCGAGGATGAGGTCGCCGTATGGCGCCATAGCATCGTGCACGGCCACGATGGGGCTGGCATTCGAATGCCAGTCGGCGAACTCGGAGAAGACGTGCGCCGTGAAATCGAAATCCAGCTCGAAGACCTGAAGGTCGGGCACCAGAGCGCGCGCATCCGTGAGGTTCTGGCCCGGGGCAAGTCCGGCCCTCGTTGCCAGGGCGTCGACAGCGGCAAGCCGCATGCCGCCCCTCATCTTCTCCCACAGGACGAGCGGGCGGTCGCGGGCGATCTGCCGATCAGCACGCCTCAGACAGTCGGTCGCCCAGCGCGGCAGGTTGAGGGCGAGATGGCGGCGTCGTCCGGCGAAGCGGAGCGAGGGGCTGCTTGCGGGGATCGACTGAAACGAAGCCATTTTCTGTCCAGTCCAGAGTCAGGTTGTGCTGTTCCGCCTGCCGCAGGTTTCCTACCCTCAGTTTCTCGACCTCGACGACGAAGCGCGGCTGGCCGGGAGCCGAGGCATCGAAGGGCTGGCCGGCGCTCACGCCGGGCTTCACATGCCAGCGCAGGCGTGCCGCGCTCGCCTCGCGGCCGGTGCCGTAGCGAATGAGAAAGGCCGAAGCGCCGGCCGCCGCGGCCCGCAGCGAGATGCGGCGCGAAACGGTGAAATCCAGTGCCTTGGGCTGGCTGGCGAGATCGACGATCACCCCGGCGACGGCGCGGCAGGCAAGGGATTCCTCGAGGGCCCAGAGCAGTTCGGCGATCTTTGCGATCCGGCCGATCACGAGGTTGTCCGCCGTCAGCCCGAAAGCCCCGATGCCGAGACCGTAGGGCAGGCCGATCTCCTGCGC
>JAEYZJ010000355.1 GCA_023430705.1 Pseudomonadota bacterium
CAGGGCGCGCTCGACGTGCTCGTTGCGCCGGGCGGCATTCCCTCTTTCACCGCCCCCTACGTGCTGACCATGTACCTGTTCATCGCCCCCAAAGCGCTGCTCGCACCGCATCCGCATGCACCCGTCGCCGGGCACATGCTGGACAACAGTCCGGACAAGAGCGCCGCACCCGACCCCAAGCTGGCGCCGTCCGCGCCGCCCTGAGGCCGTGTGACCGGGACGTCCGCCTGCGGCGCCCCGGTCAACGACGAAGCCCGACCCGTCCCGCCGCCCTCCGGCAGCGGGGTCCATAGAAGGAGGCAGCGATGCCCGTTATCAACGCCGGTGACACCGGCTTTGTCCTAGCCTGTACCGCGCTCGTCATGATGATGACGCCGGCGCTGGCCCTCTTTTACGGCGGGCTGGTCAAGCAGCGAGACATGCTCTCGATCATGATCCAGAACTTCGTCTGCATCGGGGTTGTCGGACTGATCTGGGTGTTCGGGGGCTTCAGCCTTGCGTTCGGTCCAGACCTCGGCGGCGTGATCGGCAATGTCGTACCGTATTTCGGCATGTATCACGTGGGCATCCAGCCCAATGCGACCTATGCCCCGAGCGTCCCGTTCATGCTGGTGTTCGCCTACCAGATGATGTTCGCGATCATCACGCCCGCCCTCATGACCGGCGCATTCGTCGGCCGCTTCCGCTTCGGCGCCTATCTCATCTTCGTCGCGCTGTGGACCATCCTCGTCTACCTGCCGGCGGCGCACTGGATCTGGGGCGGCGGGTTCCTGTCGAAGATGGGCGTCGCCGATTTCGCGGGCGGCATCGTGATCCACACCTCTGCGGGCTTTTCGGCGCTGGTGACGGCCGCCTATCTCGGCAAGCGCAAGCTGCCGCCGGGCGAGAGCGAATCCGAGCCAGCCAGCCTGCCGCTCGTCGCGCTCGGGGCGGGCCTGCTCTGGTTCGGCTGGTTCGGCTTCAACGCCGGCGGCGCCTACGCGGCAGATGCGCTTGCCGCCTATGCCTTCACCAACACCATGCTGGCAGGGTCCGTGGCGATGCTGATGTGGATGTTCTGGGAGTGGCGCGAGTTCGGCCGGCCGACCTTTTCCGGCGTGCTGGTCGGCGCCGTCGCGGGCCTCGCGACCATCACCCCCGCCTCGGGTTATGTGGAGCCGATGGCGGCGCTGCTGATCGGCGCGATCGGCGCAACGGTCTGCTACTACGCCAAGTACGTGCAACGCTGGTTGAAGATTGACGACACGCTCGAGGTCTGGCGCGCGCACGGCGTCGGCGGCCTCACCGGGGCGCTGCTGATCGGCCTCCTCGCCAGCTCCAGCATCAACAAGGTGCAGGCCGGCGTGGGTCAGTTCCTCGTCCAGCTCCTCGCGGTGGCGCTCGTCGCGGCCTATGCCTCAATCGTCACGTTCGTCCTGCTGAAGGTCCTCGATGCGCTGAAACTGCTACGGGTGCCGCAGGACATCCAGGCGAAGGGGCTCGACGAGCCGTATTACGGCGAACAGGCCTACAACCTGTGGAACATCAGCCGCGGTCCCAGCAAGTGAGCGCCGGGCCTCTGCCTAGAACCCGTGCCGCACGCGCAGGTGCGCATGGGTGTGCTCGGCACCATCCTCGTGCGTGTGGTGGTCCGCTTCTTCTTCGACCGGGATCAGGTGCACGTCGCCATGCATCACGCCCCGCTCGAGGAACAGCGCCTCCGCATAGGCGGCAATGTCGGCACGGGCCCCGCGCATCACGGTGACGTCGATTGAGGTGGTGTGGCCGAGCAGCACCGACAGGGTCGATACCGTCTGGTCGTGCCGGGCGAGCCGGCCCTGCGGAACCCGGGTCGCGAGGTTGCGGACCGACTGGTCGATCGCGCAACTCACGATGCCGAAGCACTGGGTATCGCCAGGCCCGCCGGGCCGCGCCAGCAGGCTGCGACGGATGAGATCGCGGATGGTCTCGGAGCGGCTCGGGGAACCGGTCGCGTGCACGAACGCATCGAGGTCGGCGGCGAGTTCGTCGTCGATGGCGATGGTGATGCGCTGCATGGCCAGGCTCCAGGCGATTGCCGGGCAAAGCTACCACAACGCGCCGCTCTATTTGAATGAAACCTTCACTCAACTGCCTGTTGTCCCAGTCCAGGCACGGGCGTAAGATTTTTTACTGCCGTTTTTCATAACAGGAAGGCTGATCATGCCCCTGTCGAGCCGGCCGGCCTTCTTCTTGCTGCTCCTGTCCGCGTCGGGGTGGCCCGTGACGGCACAAGCCCACTTCCAGACCATCATCCCCTCTGCGGACGTGCTGCCCCAGGGTGGCGAGGTCACTCTGGACCTGGTCTTCACCCATCCCTTCGAGGGTGCTCCGGTGATGGAGATGAAGAAGCCGGCGGAGATCGGAGTTCTCCTGCATGGCCGGAAGACCGACCTCATGGGCAGCCTGGCCGAGCGCGACGACCAGGGAGAGCCCGCCTGGTGGCTGAACTATGCGCTGACCGACCCCGGCGCCGCGATCTTCTACGTCACGCCGCAACCCTACTGGGAGCCATCCGAAGGCAAGTACATCGTGCATTACGCAAAGGTCGTCGTGGACTCCTTTGCGTCCGGCGAAGGCTGGGACGCGCTTGTCGGCCTGCCGGTGGAAATCCGTCCCCTGACGCGGCCGACCGGCATCTGGGCCGGCAATGTCTTTTCAGGCGTCGTGCTGAAGAACGGCGAGCCTGTCCCCTTTGCCACCGTGGAGGTGGAATTCATCAATGACGGGACGGTGGTGGCGCCCAACGACGCGTTCATCACGCAGGTCCTCAATGCAGATGCGAACGGCACCTTCACCTATGCGATGCCGCGCGCGGGCTGGTGGGGGTTCGCCGCGCTCCTCGACGGCGACACCACGATGCCGTCGCCCCAAGGCGAGCCCGCCCCCATCGAAACCGGCGGGCTCATATGGATCAAGGCTACGGAGATGGGAGGGAACTAGCGATG
The DNA here is from genome assembly GCA_023430705.1 of Pseudomonadota bacterium. Classification (GTDB taxonomy): domain Bacteria; phylum Pseudomonadota; class Alphaproteobacteria; order Rhizobiales; family Devosiaceae; genus Devosia_A. Next base: position 2,967 of record JAEYZJ010000355.1, read on the forward strand.
GCGCACATTCCCGACGGCATCCTTTCGGCTCCGGTGCTCATGGGCGGCGCAGTGCTGGCAGCGGCGGGAGTCGCGTTCGGTCTCAGCCGCCTCAACGACCGCATGATCCCGCGCGCCGCGATCCTCTCGGCAGCGCTGTTCGCGGGCTCCCTGATCGCGGTGCCGGTGGGACCGTCGAGCGTGCACCTGCTGTTTTCCGGGTTGCTGGGCATCATGCTGGGGCCGGCGGCGTTCCTTGCGGTGCTCGTGGCACTCCTGCTGCAGGCACTGTTGTTCGGCTTCGGCGGCCTGACGACGCTGGGCGTCAACACGGTCAACATCGCGCTGCCCGGCGTCATCGTCGGCATGCTCCTCGGCCCGGTGATCCGCAACAGCACGAGCGCTGCGGTGCGCATGGCGGCCAGCGCCATGGCGGGAGCGCTCCCGGTCCTCGGCACGGGCGGGCTCGTGGCGCTGTCGCTCTGGCTCTCGTCCAGCGACTACACGCCGGTCGCACAGGTGATGATCGCGACCTACCTGCCCCTCGCAGTCGGCGAGGCGTTCGTCACCGCCGCGGTGGTCGGCTTCCTCGCCCGCCTGCAGCCCGAGGCGCTGAGGCCCGTCAGGCCATGATACTGCGCCGTCCACGCCGTCCGCTCCCGGCGTCCCTGCGGCGGTTGCTGCTGTTCGTGCCGTTCCTGATGCTCGCGGGCATGCCGTCTGCCGCCTACGCGCACAAGCTGAAAGTCTTCGCAACCGTCGAGGACCAGCAGGTCCATGGATATGCCTTCTTCATCGGTGGCGGTCGCGCGGCGCATGCGAACTGGCAGGCGAGCGCCGGCGGCAATCCGCTGGTGGCCGGGCATAGCGACGACCAGGGCCGGTTCGCCTTCGCGGCGCCGGTCCCGGTGGCCGACACAGTCGTCACCGTCAATACGGGAGAAGGGCACATGGCGTCGTCCGGCCTGCCCGCGTCACGCTTCCTCGGGATTGCCGATGCAGCCGCTGCCGACGATCCGTCCGCCGGCCCGGCATCAGGCAGCCCCGGGCGAAACGAGGCGGCGCTCATCGAGGCTGCGGTCCAGCGGCAGGTCGCCCCCTTGATGGAACGCATCGAGCAGATGGATTCCCGGCTGAGCCTCACCGACATCGTCTCCGGGATGTGCCTTATCCTGGGGCTGGGCGGCTTTGCCCTGTGGGTCACCGGGAGGCGCCGCGCGTGATCGGCATCAGGGACCTGCGACTGAGGATCGTCGCCGCGTTCGTGGTTCTGGGCTGCCTGTCGCAGGTCGCCGACCCCGCGGTGGCCGCGATCGCCCTGGGCGCGGTGGTCCTCGCCGCCATCTTCGGCAGCGCCGGGCAGCCCCCCTGGCACCGCCTTCTCCACGCCGAGGGCTTCCTGCTGCTGCTCTTTGCGACGCTCCCCTTCACCGTGGCGGGCGAGCCGCTGCTTTCGCTCGGACCGTTGAGCGCCAGCCGGGAAGGCGTGGCGCAGGCGGCGCTCATCGCCATCAAGGTCACTGCGTCCGTGCTGATCGTCGTGACGCTGCTGAGGGTCGACGACCCCCTGCGCCTCGGGGCCGCCTTGCGCGCGCTCCATGTTCCGGACCGGCTCGTCCGGCTGTTCCTCCTTGCCGCTCGGTATGTCGGACTGCTGCGTGACGAGGCGCGCCGGCTCCACGATGCGATGCGCATGCGAGGCTTCCGGCCGCGCTCAGGGCGACACGCCTGGCGCAGCTACGGCAACCTCGTGGGCATGCTGGTGGTCCGCGCGCTCAATCGGGCAGAACGCGTCGGCGATGCGATGCTCTGCCGTGGCGGTGCCCGTTTTCCCCTGATGCCGATGCCCGCACCCTCTCTTGTCGAGTGGGCGGGCTTCACGCTGCTCGTTGCGTTCGGCGTCGTCCTCGCATTGACCGGCAGCCCATGAGACCGGTCCTCGAATGCGAGGGGGTGAGCGTGAGCCGCGACGGACGGATCGTGCTCAGCGACGCGAGCTTCAGCCTCAATCCCGGGGAAAGACTGGCGATCCTCGGGCCGAACGGAGCGGGAAAGACGACGCTGCTGCGCACCCTGATGGGGCTCGAGCGACCAGTATCGGGCAGCGTGCGCCTGTTCGGCGCCGAGTGCCGGGACGAACATGATTTCGGCGAGCAACGCCGGTTCATCGGCTACCTGTTCCAGGACAGCGACGACCAGTTGTTCTGCCCGACCGTGATCGAGGACGTGGCCTTCGGCCCGCTGAACCTGGGCCGTACCAACGCCGAGGCGCTGCGGCGGGCCGGCGAGGTGCTGGACCGGCTGGGCATCGTCGCGCTGGCCGAGCGCGTGACGCACCGACTCTCCGGCGGCGAGAAGCGGCTCGTGTGCATGGCCGGCCTGCTTGCCATGGACCCGCGGGTGCTCATCCTCGACGAGCCGACCAACGGCGTCGATGCCGAGAACGAGTTGCTGCTGCGCACAGTGCTGCGCGACTTCCCGGGCGCGATCCTCATGGTGTCGCACGACCGGACGCTCATCGACGAGCTGGCGACCCGCACACTCGTCATCCGCAACCGCACGCTCGCGCCGGCCGATGCACCGGGCCTGCTGGCCGAGCGGATGCGCGCACAGTAGCAGCGGGGGCCGGGATCGCTACTTTCGTCAATTCCCGCCCGTGCAAAGCGCAGTAGGTTCCCGGGGGCCGGTTCGGACTGCGCGCCAGATCGGGCCTGCTCCCTCACCTGAAGGGACACCTTCATGGGTTGGCTTGCCAGGATCAGACTCTACCTCGTCTCGGCTGATCCGGGCAGGGTCGCGCTGCGGGTCGGCCTGCGCGTCATGGTCACCATAGCGGCAGTATGCCTTGCCCTGATCGTCATCAGCCGCTGGATCCCCATGCAGGCCCCCTCCTATGTGCTGGCGATGATCACGGCGATCCAGGGCGCGGCGCAGGTCAACGACCGGACTGCCGCGACACGGGCGCTCACCCGGGTCTATGCCGCCCTCGGCGGCTTCATCGTGATCGCCGGGATCGCGCTTGCCGACAAGTCGCTGCTCAAGATCGACATCCTGCTGCTGGTCGTCGTCTTCGTTGCGTCCTATGTCCGCCGCTTCGGCCCGCGATGGCAGGCGGTCGGCATGTTCACCTTCATGTGCGGGGTGGTCGGAGCGTTCCTCGAAGCCCCGGAGGGAGAGCTGCTGGAGATCGCGCTGGCGCTGGCGGTCTCGGGCGTGGTCGCGCATCTCGTCCACGACTACGTCCTGCCCGACAGGCCCGCCCGTGACTTCCGGCGCGTCGTGGCTGCCACGCTTTCGCTCTCGGCGCAGTTGCGCCAGATGATCGACACTCCGGCCCCGGCACAGCGGAACGGCCACCCCAAGGACACCCTGCTCGTCGCGCGACAGCTGAGCAACGATATCCGCATGTGCCAGAACTACCTGCCCTTGCAAGTGGAGGGGTCTACCCCCGGCGCCGACGCGAGTTCGGCCGTGACGCTGCGGCTGCTCGACCTGCAACTTGCCGCCGAATCCGCCCTCGACCAGGCCTCGGTTGGAGACCGCCATGGCCCGCAGGCCGAAGAGCGCGTCCGGCAGCAGCTCAAAGCCATGCAGGGCGCTGAGGAAAGCCTCGAAGCGGCGGTTGCCGAGCTCCCTGCCTCCTTTCCTGGAGCGGCCTCGCCTCCGGCCGGAGCCAAGCCCCAGAAACCCGGCGGGCACTGGTACGAGGACGAGCAACTACGGCTCGCCATCCAGGTCACGCTGGCCTGCGCCCTCGCCATGCTTGGGGGGCGCCTCATCTCGTCGGATCGCTGGTTCTGGGCGGTCCTGACCGCGTTCCTCGTCTTCATGAACACGCGGTCTGCCGGAGCCGTGGCCGTCCGGGGCATGAGCCGGGCGATAGGGACCCTGGCGGGCATCGTCCTCGGCATAGCCCTCGCATCACTGGTCAAGGGCAATCTCTACCTGACCCTGCCACTGACGGCGATTGCCGTCTTTGGTTCGTTCTATCTTGCCCGGATTTCCTATGCGGGCATGAATGTCTGCATCAACGTGGCGATCGCGCTGATCTACGGCCTCGTCGGCATCTTCACCCCGGAACTGCTGGTCCTTCGGCTCGAGGAGACGGCGATAGGGGCGGCCGCGGGGATATTCTGTGCCCTCGCCATCATGCCGGTGAAGACCCTCCGCACGGCGGAACAGGCGGTGAACCGGCTTCTCGTGGCGCTCAGGAGCCTGATCGGGACCATCATCGAGGTCGGCGAGGACCAGCCGCAGAAGACCTCCGTCACCGCGGCGGCGGGAGCCGTGGATGCCGCCTTCGCCGGCGTGATGGGAGTGTATGCCCCGCTCCTCAGTGTGTGGACCCTGGGGCTCGCGCAGGCGAACGCCAACACGAGCCTCCGTCGGGCCTACCTGCTAGCCCATGCCGCTCACCTGCTCGAGGGGAGCCTGCGGGAGGACAAGCCCGCCGGTCCCGAACTGCAGGAGTTGCGTTCGATCTACGACCGGCTGGGCGCGCTGACAGGCGAGGAGGCGACCGCGACGCACGTCGGATCGCCCGAAGCCCGGCTTGCCGAGCGGCAGGTGGAGCTGGAAATCCCCAACGAGCCGGTGAGATACGCAATCCAGATCATGTCCGATATCCTGCGCCAGATGGAGACGGGCAACCGCCCGCCCTGAGGCCGTCGCGCTACGGGCCCCGGTATCCGGTCACGTCGGCGATCCAGCGGATGAAGGCGTCGGCGTCCTCATTGGCGCCGTGCCCGGCGTCCCAGTACATCGCCGCGTCGACGGTGTCGCCGAGGTTGTCGGCAACCGCGGCGAGATTGCCCGCGACGGTGAGCGCGGTGTCGGTGTCGCTGGTCCCGACGCGGATCCACCAATGCCGGGAGCGGGCAGGATTGCCATCGAGCAGGAACGGCATCGGGTTCATCAGCAAGAGCTGGTCCGGAATGTCCGGGGCAAGCTCGGCGGTCTCGTCGCCGGTCGCATGGCGCAGGCTGAAGGTGGTGAAATGGCGGGCGGGCGTCTTGTCGAAGCCGAACAGGTTGTTCTCGGGAGCGGAGAGGTCGAAGGCATCGAAGGCCGGGAGGCCTTTCCTGCGGGTCCCGACATGCTTGACGAACGCCTCCCAGGTGAATGTCGCCCTGCCGTTCTCCCAGCCGATCTCGGGATGTTCCTTCAGGTAGGCGGCCCGATCTGCATCGGAGAGCGCCGAAAGGTATGCGGTGGCAGCGGGCGTGAGGTACGTCTCGACGAGGTACTCGCCATACCGGTCTGCCGTCAGGGCTCCGAACTTGCCCAGCCCCTCGAGCGTGAGGGACGCCTGATACGGCACGAACGCATCGGCGAGTTCCTTTGAAAGCTGCTGGTCGACGGTCTGCCCGCTCTCGAGCGGATTGGAGCCCCAGTTCCACTCGTAGGCCATGTCCGCGTGCCCGAGGTCGGTGATGGGACACCATGCGGCGGTAGCAAAAACCTGATCGACCGCGTCGGCGGCGCCGAGTTCGAGCAAAGGCTTGAAGTAGCGTTCGCTTCCGCCCGAGGCGCCAAGCAGCGCCGACAGGGCGCCTCCGGCGCTGGTGCCGGCGGAAATGAGCCAGTAGGTGTTGCCCGGAATGCGCCCCTGGTTGGCCCGCACATAACGCACCGCGGCCTTCAGGTCGACAATCGCCGCCGGAGCGACGCCGAAATAGACGCCGTCCGCGTTGACCAGCGTCCGGCCGCGGGCGCCGGGCTCGACGACCACATATCCAGCGGCGAGGGCCAGCCTGGCGTTACTGACCCGCTCACCGCGATTGATCATGGCGTTGCCGCCGCTCGGCACTCCGCCCCCCTGCGGGGCACCCTGGGGCATGCCCGCACCGCCCGGCATGCCGGTCATCGGGCTCTCGTCGATGCCCGTCGCGTCGGCCACGGAGGAAGGCATATAGCCGCCGACGCTGTTGGCAAACAGGATGGGCGCACGCGAGGCGTCGACGGCCCGACCATCGATGGTGGTCGGCACCGAAACATTGAGGCACTGGTAGGTCACGTCCACCGGCCGGGCGACGTAGGGGATGGCCCTGTAGAACCGGTAGCCGACGACCTTGTCCCCCTCTGCAGTCCTCACGGTCGTGGAGAGCTCGGTATAGGCGTCAGGGTCGAACTGGAGGCTCGTGGAGTTCGGGGAGGCCGCCTGCGCCCACGCGCGCGGGGCGACGCCCGCCATGCCCGCGAGGAGACCCGCCCCGACACCAAGCCGCAAGACTTCCCTGCGCCGCATGATCCTTCTCCCGGCCAATGGCAGTTCGATCCGGGTCAATGCCGGGCCGACACCCGAGGTTCAGGCGGGTCGCCGAAACGTGAGAGGGGCTGGACGACGGCGCGGCCTTGTCTCCGATCTCGTCCTCGCCGCCATCCGCATGACGCCGCCCGCATGAGCGCGGCGAGAGCTCCACCGTCAGCGGCGCCCCGCTATGCTTCCGCCGCGAGGTCGCGGTAGACGTCGAGCAGCGCATCGGCTTCGCGGGCAATGCTCCAGTTCTGCTGCACGTGGGTCCGGGCCGACGCGCCGAGCTGCCTCCGCCGTTCCGGATCGTCCATGAGCCCGGCCAGGGCTTGGGTGAGGCTGTCGGAACTGCCGACGTCGGTGACGAGGCCGGTGACGCCGTCCACCACCGTTTCCTCATAGGACCCGGCGCGGCTGGTAATCACGGGGGTTCCGGCCGCCATCGCCTCGAGCGCCGTGAGGCCGAAGCCTTCCGAGCGGCTGGGGGCGACGCAGATGTCCACTGCCTGGAGGTATCCCCCCGTCTGCGCGACGTAGCCCAGGAAATCGATGCGGTCCGCCATTCCCGCATCACCTACCCGGCCGACGAGGCTGGCGCGGTAGGGCAACTCGCGCATTTCAGTCGGCCCAACGATCAACGCGCGCCAGTCGGGCCGGGACGGCAGGAGGCCGATCAGCGCATCGACGAGCAGGTCCGTGCCCTTGGAATGGCGGATGGAGCCGAAGCTCGCGACGTAGGACGTGTCGGGATCGAGGCCGAGGGAGAGCTTCAGCTGGCGCCGATCACGCTGGGCCGGCACCTCGACACCGTGTCCCACCACCGGACCGGGATAGGGCACGAAGGACGCACTGCGCCTTGACGTGTAGACCAGCAGGTCCATCTGCCGCATCAGCCACCGGGTGTAGTCCGTATGCCGCCGTTGCCCCGCTGACGTGAAGACCAGCCGGATATTCGCGCCGAGCCGGCGCAGGGTGATGCCGGCCAGCATCTCGACGTTGCGCCGTGCATGCCAGACCACCGGACGGCCCGGCCTTTCAAAGCAGATGCCGAGTTGCGCAAGTCGGCTGGCGCGCAGGTCGGCGGGGATGCCCCAGCCGACGAGATGCACCCTTGCGCCGCGTTCCCGCAGTGCCGGCGTCAGGTTGAACACCGTGGTGCTCACTCCGGACTGCACGCGCCGGAAGTTCGGATAGATGATGTCAGGCCCGTCCATCTGCACCTGCCCCCCGGGCATAGAGGGTGGAGCGCGCGCCGAACAGCGCACGCACACGCCCCACGGCCCAGCCGATGGAGCGCGCGCCGATGGTCGGGGAGGCGGCGCCCAGCACCGGCACCACCATCAGCAGGCAACCGCTGAGGCATCTGAGCGGGGCAAGGACGAGAACCTCAGCAACGGCGCGCGCCGACAGGGACGGATAGTTGCGCCGGAAATTCTGGATCGACTGCATGGACGCACGGTGAAACTGGTAGCGCAGCGTCAGGCGCTCGACATCCATGGCCTCGTTCACCACTGCCTCCGGACACCACCGGGCCCGCATGCCCAGCCTCCGTCCGGCGTGATAGAACTGCGTGTCAGAACCGCCGGTCATCTGCAGCCGCTCGTCGAACATCAGCCCGGTGCGGCGCTGCCAGGCAAGATCGCAGAGCCAGTTGTTGGTGACGATGGTGAAGCGCCCGCCGCTCCTCGCCTTGCGGCCGGTGCGACGGTTCTTGCGAGCCATGCGGGCGGCGAGACTGCGGTTGACCCAGCGCGACCAGAGGGGAGCATCCGCCCTGCAGGGGGCGACCGCGACGGGCCCGCCGACCAGGTCGGCGTCGGACTGCCGCCAGCATCGCACCAGTTCCACCAGCCAGTCCCGGTCGGGGTATTCATCATCGTCGATGAAGGCGAGGAGGTCGGTGCCTGCCGCATTGGCAACGCGCAGAGCGTGATTGCGGGCGGCGGGAATCCCCGGCACCGGTTCGACGGCATAGTTCAGGCCCGGCAGGAGCTCGCGATAGCGCGCCACCACCGGCCGGCCGCTTTCGCTGCGGTCATTGTCGACGATCAGGACCGAGACTTCGGACCGGTCGGGGATGCGCACGGTACCCAGTTCCTTCAGCAGCCGCTCGAGCATGTCGGGTCGGCCGCAGGTAAGGGCGGCCACCATCACCGTGATTGGCCGGGCGCGGTCGGCCGGCCTGCTGTCGTTGTTCGTCACTGCAGCAGCCGGCAGGGGATGTGTGGTCATCGCGCCAGCATCCAGTAGGGCGGGATCGCAGTATCGGGATGGATCTGCGGCCCCGGTCGCGCGGCTTCCTGCATCACCGGCAGGCTGCCGCCCGGCACGTTGCGGCGATAGTCCTCCCAGAGCGGGGCCAGCCTCGCCGTGTCGAAGGCCTCGGACGAGGTCCAGCCTGCGGCTTCGGTAGCGGCGAGCACTTCCACGGCTTTTCGCAAAGATCGGCCCTCGCCGTCGCGCCACGCCCAGATGTCGCAGTCCGTCGGCTGCAACATGCGCGCGAGCATGCTCCAGCCCTGCAGGTTGAATGCACAATAGTGGCGGGGCAGCGGCCGGCGCAGTTCGTGCGGCTGTGTTCCGTCGGGCCGCAGCTGGGTGCGCAGGCGCAGCGGCCAGCGATTGCGGACTTCCGCCACCATCGACGCATCGGCGAGGAACAGTCCTATGCCCAACTGCTGGATGTCGTAGAAGGTGCTGTGGTTGTTGACCGAGCCTCGCTCGCTGGCGCCGGCCTTGCTGGTGCCAAGCCACCCGGCGTACTGGCGCAGCCAGTCGCGCAAAGCATCGAGCTGGGCCTCGGACAGGTGGCCGCGCTGGGCGAGCAACCGTACCGCGTCGAGCAGGAAGACGATGTTCCTGAGCTCGATGATCCCCGAGCCCGCGTTCTTGTTCTCGCGGTGACCCATGCGCACCTGGGCGTAGTCGAGGTGCGGGGTCATCGCGGTCGCGGGATTGATGAACCAGGTGTCGACGACGCGGGCGGCGTGCCGGCCATATGCCGCGACGTCCAGCGCGGCAGAGGCAATGGCGAGCGTCGTCGCGGCATCCATCATGCGCTGCAGGGAGGTCCGGTCGTATTGTTCGCTGCCCTCGCCGAACAGCACGGTGCCCGGGACGCGCTGGCCGTCGCGCACCAGGTATGGCAATCCGTCCGGCTTGTTCGGATCAGGCCACCAGTACGGTGCGGGGTGCCAGTAGTCGTTTCGGGACTGGCTGGGCGGCAAGGTCGTCTTGTCAGTGACGGACCAGGGCCCCTCACCCAGCAGGCTGTCCGCTTCCGCACGCAACCCCGCGGCAAGTTCCGGATGGGAGGACGGCAATTGCAGGATTGCCGCCTGGTCGTAATAGGCGAGCGCATCCGGAGACATCAGGCCCGCGACGACCGTGGTGTCCAGCCGGTCCAGACCGGCGATCACGGCACGATTGCGCTCGAGGCCGCGGTTGACGAAACTGCGCGATCCGGCTTCGAGATCGGAGCGGCCGGATTCGAGCCGGGCGACCCAGCCGGCCAGCGTGAAGCCGCCACGCTCGGCTGCCAGCGGCGGCCTCGGAAAGTCCCAGTCGTCGAACCGGAAGTAGTCCCAGTCGCCGGGAACACCGAGCCTCCAGAGCAGCTCGACTTTCGGCCGGCGCCCATAGGGCAGGCGCTCGTCGAACCTCTCGGTCGCGTCGCAGCGGAAGCCGACCTGGGGTTCCTGATCGGCCAGCGGCGCCAGGTCGGGATCGAGCAACGCGGCATTGTCGGTCACCCGAGCCATGGGGACGATCAGGTAGGGCCGGATCGGGTCGGCGCGCACCGCGTCGCGCAGTTCGTCGAACGCGGCGGCCGTGAAAAAGCAGTTGCCGTCGAAGGGCAGCACCCATTTAGCCCTCGCCCGACCATCGGCAATGGCGGCGTTGCGGGCGCCGTTGTTATTCATCGCGTAGAGATTGCGCAGCCGTCGCACATGCGCCGCGAAGCGGTGCTGTTCGTCCTTGTCGCGGGCTTTCAGCTCCTTGCTGAACGGCAGGTCCGTAAACCGCGCTCCGGAAGCGTCCCAGAGGATCCGGCGGTAGGCCTCCGCCTCGAACGGGATGCGCAGGTACGGCTGCCCGTGCGCCTCCAGCAGCTTGACGATCCGCGCCTCCTCGTCGGGGTCGCTGATCCTGTTCAGCACCCAGCGCTTCTCGCAGTCGCGCAATGGCGGTTCGTTCTCGAGGATGAATGCAACATTGGCCCGGGACTGGCCCTTGGCGTGCCGGGGAGCCAGGTCGTTCCCGACAATGCGGTAGAGCACGAAATTGTCCGGGCGGCTCGACGCTTCGGAGAACAGGTACCGGGCGCGCAGTTGTTCAGGCCGCATCGGGGTGTAGCGGACGGGGCCCTCGGGCTGCTTGCCCCTGAGGATCTGCTTCTGTCTTCGGATGAACCGTCGCAGCTCTCTCAGTGGCTGCAGGCGCTGTCGGGGCGGGGGCATGCTCATTGGGCGTTGCTCGGGCTGGAGGACGGCGGCCGGGAGGCAGCACCCAGCAGGCCCCGGTAGGGAAGCGACCGCTCGAGCAGTTCGCCGGGCGGGCCACTGTCCACCACCTTTCCGCCGTGCAAGACCACGACGCGGTCCGCCGCCTCGATCATCGCTCGCCGGTGCGCGATGACGAGCGTGGTCCGCGTGCCGCCGCGGCGCCGGAGGTTGACCTGCACCAGTTCCGCGGTCACCGCGTCGAGGGCAGCCGTGGCTTCGTCGAGGAGCAGGATCGGCGCGTCGCGAAGGATGGCCCGGGCCAGCGATATGCGCTGCACCTGCCCGCCGGAGAGTGTCAGCCCCTGCTCTCCGACCGGCGTATCGAAGCCCTTGGGGAAGTCGGCGATGAAGTCCAGCGCCCCGGCGGCGGCGGCGGCGGCGGCCACTTCCTCGTCGGTTGCCCCTGCCCGGGCCATGCGGATGTTCTCGCCCAGCGTGTCCGAGAACAGCGTGGTGTTCTGACTGACGACCGAGAACTGCTGGCGGAGTTCCTGCGGGTCGAGGCTGGCAATATCGATGCCGTCGATCTCGATCCGCCCATCATGGGGGCGGTAAAGCCCCTGCAGCAGCGAGAACACCGTGCTCTTGCCCGCACCCGAACGTCCGATCAATGCGACGGTCTCGCCCGGGGCGACTTCGAAAGACACCTTGTCCAGCACCTGCTTGCCGCCGTAGTCGAAGCTCACCTCGCGGAATGCCATGGCGCCCTTGGCGCGCCCCAGATGTGCCAGTGGCTCGGGCGGAGCCGGCGCTGGCTCGTCCAGCACTTCGTAGATCCGGCCCACCGTCGCGGCGCCGCGCAGCAGCACGATGTGCGAGTTCATAAGGCGCCGCGCTGGCTGGAACGCGAGGAGGAAGGCGGTCACGAAGGACATGACTTCGCCGGGGGACCTGCCCTCGCCCCAACCGGCAACGAGAATGGTCGCCGCGATCATCAGGCCGCCGACGATCTCGCTTAGGGGGCTGCTCATGGCCGACAACCGGGCCAGGGAGTCGGCGCGAGTCCTGACGGACTCGACCGAACGACCGAACGCCTCCTTCATGCGGCCCTCGAGCTCATAGGCGCGCACCGTGCGGATGCCCTGGAACGCTTCCTGCGCCCGCGACTGCAACATCGCGCCGCTGTCGAGTTCGGAGTGAGAGAGTTCCTTGACCCGCCGGCCGATCGCATTGAGGCCCAGCATGACCAGCGGCGCGACCGCCAGCACCAGCAGCGCGAGGACCCAGTCGTTGATCGCCATCACCACGGTGAGCGCCACCAGCGTCAGCGCATCGCGCGCCACCCCGGTGGTCAGCGTCACGAAGGTGGTGCGGGCGGCGCGCGTGTTGTTTGCGATGTGGGCCGCCAGCTGGCTCGACCGCTTGGCGTCGAAAAAGCTCTGCTCGAAACCGAGCTGCTTGTCGAAAAGGCGCCGCTGGTAGCGCGCCGCGACGGAGTTGCCGATCCGGGCGACGATCACGGACTGGCAGTAGTCGGCCAAGCCCTTGATGGCGGAAACGCTGACGATGGCCGCCGGCAGGAGCCAGGCGGCCCCGGCGTCATGACCGCCAACTACGGAGTTGACCGCATCCTTCATCAGCCAGGCAACACCGCCCGTCGCGGCCGCCACGATCACGATGCAGAACGTGGCCAGCAGCAACTGCCCGACATGGCCGGGCAGGGAGTCACGCAACAGTCGCTGCAGGGAGCGTTCCTTGCCCGCGGGCCACTTGATCGACATTAGGTTCCACGCATTCGAATCGCACGATCCAGCTTCAACCAGCCTGATGGCCAACCGATGGCTGCGTGCCTCAGATACCGGTGGGCGAGATTCGCAGGCGGCCCAGCAGGTGCTCCAGCAGGCCCACAACCTTGCGCCGCTGCCGCGCCAGTTCGTCATATACGGCGGCCAGCTGGCCGCTGATCTTGTGCGGGTGCAGTTCCTGCGCCTGCTCGAGCAATGCCCGCGCCAGTCGCAGCCGCTCAGCCTCCGTGAGGTTCAGCGCCGTCGCCACGGCCCGCCTGAAATCGTCCGCATCGCCTTCCCTGAACAGGAGTCCGTGGTTATGCGCGGGGATCAGCTCACGGAACTGCTCCGCGTCCGGGGCCACCATCGGCACCCCGTGGGTGAGCGCCAGGTGGGCGACGCCCGAGGTCAGGAAGTGCCGGTAGGGGAGCACTATGCAAGCCACCGAACGCAACAGGCCGGGCACATCGGAGTCTGGGACGTAGCCCAGCGCGAAGTCCACATCGCCCCGCGCGGCATGCCGTTGCCGCAACCCCTCGCCCGCCTTTCCCTCGCCGACTATGCGCACCCGGGCACCCTGCTGTGCCAGGAAATCCGGTGACAGCATCTCCAGCATCTCGTCGAACCCCTTCTGATCCCGCAGGGTCCCAAATCCCAGTATGGTCCGCCCTGTCTGCCGCACAGGCGCCAGGAGAGTCACCTGCTCCGGTTCGTAGTGCCCAAGGTATGACGGATGACGCAGAATGCGCATGCGCTCAGGACCCAACCCGATCTGATCTTTCAGAAACTGGATCGATGACCGGTTGTGCACCAAAATGACGTCCGCTGCTCTTGCAACGGCGCGCCTGAGATGCAGAAAAGACTCTACAAACTTGATCTGATGTGGAATTCCATTGTGAACCGTCCATACGACCCGAGCGCTGATCCGGCGCAGTTTTTTCAGCTGACGTTCGAGCAGCCGCGCAATGGAAAGAGCGTTCTTGGCGGACCGGCAGGTTTTGAAGGCGAATTCCTCCCATTGGATATGCAGAATAATACTCTCACCACCACGGATGCGGCGGATTACCGGATCGAGATCCGGCGTTGACAGAAACTCTGTTTGATAGCTTTCGGGCAATGCTGACGAGATCAACGCAACATACTTGCTGCGCACAGCCACAGGAAAGTAGATGATCTTCGTCATCGTCGCTTCTTGCCTGGCCTCTACTACACTTGTCTCAATCATGATTATTTAAGCAATGACTCAAGATGCCGACAATAAGCGCGAGAACAGCCAGTACTCTTGGCCCAAGTTATTCTCCAGCATTCTCAAGCGTTTGCGTCCGAATCGGCGGCCCGTTCCTGCCGCCGGCTTTCTGAACCCTCGACTTGATGGCTCGTTGTTTCGGCCGTCAAGCAGATTTCAGAGTCCGGCCACGGGCTGGACGGTGGCGGGCTGGACCGCGGATGGCCCGCAGCGGGCATCGGTCGGTTCTGTTCCGGTTCCCGGTCAGCGACGCACGGTTCCCGCGATCGTTCTCGACGCTGGGAGCGAGCCGGCGCGCCTCGTGCTGCAGGTGAGGCTTGACCCGGAGTTTCTGGCGACTGCGCGGTTCAATCGTCTGGAGCTGGTGGTGAATAGCGGCGGCGCGACCGCCGTAATCCACACGCTCGAGATTCGAACGTCGGGTCTCGTACCCGCCCCTTCGCCCGTGCAATTGACGGCAGAGCCCCTGACGGCGACCGACGGACTGGTGACCGTTTCGCTCGACGATGCCATGGCCGCGGGCATTGCGGCCCTCGCGGCCGCTTGCCGGGCCAGCGGTCGAAAGCTCCTGCTGATCATCGAGGTCAAGCGCCTCGACGGAAAACTCGCCATTGGCGGGCCTGCGTTCCTCCACTGGAGCGAGCCGGTCACCGGGCTCGAGAACGCCGTTCCGCAGACGATCTGGCAGAAAGCTCCGGATGCGGACGCCCTCGCCGAGCTCGTGCTGAAGGAAACCGGCGAGGAGGTGCTGCGGTGCCTGCTGGAGGCAAGGCCGGCGGCCCAGGTGGTCAAGACCGCACTCGAGCTGGCCATCCGCAGCCGCGCGTACTTCCGGGTGCTCGATCTTGGTGCGGCACTTGCGGCCTCGCCAGATCGGGCGAGGCTGGATGCCCAGGTGCTGTTTGTTGTCCTGTGGGCCATCGGACGAGCCTGCACGAGGGGCATGATGGGCGAGCGCGCGCTACAGGCCCTTGAAGAGGCAGCACGCCTGCCGGCTTACGCCAAGCTCGCTCCCGAGGACGCGGCCAGCTTTGCCAGCGATGTAGCCCGCGCGACGCTCAAATCCGGGCGTTACGAGGAAGCTGCCGCACAACTTCGCCGCATACTGGAAAAATACCCGCGCTATGGCAGGGCCCTCGTCGATCTGAGTGCGATCACTCTCAGGGCCTCCGACCCACACGAGACGCTTCGGCTGCTGACCGACGATGCGATCCGTTCGCAGCGCACGACATCGATCGTCAATCAACTCAGGCACGCACGTGCGGATGCTCTCCTGGCTACGGGACGCGCCGACGCCGCGGTGAGCGAGATCCTGCAGGCCAGTCTCGGGAATATGCCCTCGCCCGTGCGGGCCGCCCTCCAGAACAGCTATCTGGCGCTCGGAGACCTGCCAAACTGGGAGGCGACTCTGCTGGGCTGGTTCCCCGCCCCTGTATCGGCCGCCGTCAGCCTGCTGCCGCAGGCCCATGCCAATGTGCTGACGCGACTGACGAGCACGCCGCTGTCCGCAGCCAGTACTGACGCCCGCTGCGTCGTCGTCATCATGACCGTGTTCAATGCGGTGGATACGCTAGAGATGGCCGTCCGCAGCGTGCTTGCGCAGAGCCACAAGAACCTCAGGCTCATTGTGGTGGACGACTGCAGCACGGATGGTTCGCACGATCTCCTCCTTGCGTTCGCCCGCCAGGACAACCGCGTGCTCGTGATGCGCAACGCAAAGAACTCGGGGACCTACGTCTCGAAAAACCAGGCCCTCAAGGCTGTAGCCGGCGACTACTACACCTTCCACGATTCAGATGACTGGATGCACCCCGAGCGGGTTGAGCGCCACGTCGCCGCGATGGAGGGCAATCCCGAAGCGGTTATCTCGTACTCCAACTGGGTGCGCTTCGATGCATCCGGCCGGGTCACCATTCCGGAGGGGGAGAACCCGGCTTCGAGCTTCTTTGCCCGCAAGCTCATCGATGAGATTGGCTACTTCGACTCGGTGCGGGCCGCTGCCGATACCGAGTTCCGCTGGCGCGCCGTTCGAGCCTTCGGCCGACACGCCAAAGTTCCCCTGGTACTGCGCGACGTCCTGGGCATAGGCCTGACTCGCGAAGGCTCGCTGACGACCAGCGGCGCGGCGCAGAAGGACCTCCTGGGGTACAACCCAATCCGTACGCGGTACGCCGAACACTGGAACGACTGGCAGCGGACGGCGGAGGCCGCCGGAAAGCTGACGATGCCATTCCCGCTCGAGGAGCGACCGTTTCCCGTTGACGAGGAGAACGCGGCGCCGCCCCCGGAGCTGATTCCGCCGACTTCGCCCCAGAACCCCGATGGCGGCGCACCGCTGGTCATCTCGTGGCCGGCGCGCGAACACGTACGCTACAACTGGGGCGACAAGCTGAGCCCCACGCTTGTGAGGATGCTCACCGGCCGGCAGCCGACACACAAGAACGCTCCTGCCGTCCAAGGGGCATCCCGCTACTACGTCATCGGGAGCGGGATGGCGGCGGCGCGCACCAAGGACACGGTATGGGGCAGCGGCTACATCAGCGAGGAAGCGGCCAACAATTCGGCCCGTCCGCGCATCTGCGCGGTCCGCGGGCCGCTGACCAGGGCCGCGCTGCTCGCACGTGGCAAGGACTGCCCCGAAATCTACGGCGATCCCGCCGTGCTGTTGCCGCTGTTCTACAACCCGGAGGTGGCCCCCACCTACGATATCGGCATCATCCAGCACTGCCGGGAGGCTGGCCTCGAACCCCTGCCGATGTTCCCGACCGGCCTTTCCGTGCGGCTCATCGACATCAACGGCGGCATCGAGGAAGTCGTCGATGCGATCCTTTCCTGCCGCCAGATCTTTTCGAGTTCGCTGCACGGGCTGATCGCGGCACATACCTACGGCGTCCCCGCCACCTGGATCAAGTTCAGCGACCGCCCGCTGGGCGACGGCTTCAAGTTCAAGGACTACTGGGCCTCGATCGGTCGCGACGCAGTCGAGCCGGTCGTCGTGGGCTCGGCAACCCTCGATCCGACGTCTGGCATCTCGACGCCGGGCCAGATCCGGATCGACCTGTTCGCGCTGATCGCGGCCTGTCCGTTCATCGACACGGCGCGCAAGGACGAACTGCTGGCACGGGCCCGCTCGCTCGCCCAAACCGGACGCGACGGCGCGATCTTCCGCCGGCACGCTGGGCTAGGCCGCTAAGCAGGATCGACGTGACCTCGGCGGGCGAACTGTTCGCCGATCTGGCGCCTCGGACGCAGCGCGATCCGGATTGTGTGCGGTCAACTCGCCGCGAGAACCGGGTCGTCGGGGCTCGCCGGGCGCATGGCCATGCGTTGCGCGATGATGGCACAGCAGATGAGCTGGAACTGGTGATAGAGCATGATCGGCAGGATGATCAGGCTGAGGGCCGGTCCGGCAAACAGGATCGTTGCGATCGGCACGCCGCTGGCGAGGCTCTTGGTCGAGCCGCAAAAGAGCAGCGTGGTACGGTCTGCCTGCGGCAGGCCGGCGAGGCGCCCCAGCTTCTGCGTCAGTCCGACGGCGACAAAGAACATCGCCACGACGACGCCGAGCGTCACGATGAGCGGCAGCAGTCCGACCTGCGTCCACACTCCGGAAACCATGCCGGCGCTGAAGGCTGAATAGACGATGAGCAGGATCGAGCCCCGGTCCACCGACAGGGTCAGCGTGCGGTGCCGCTTCACGAACTCGCCGATGAACGGACGCGCGATCTGGCCGACCACGAAGGGCAGCAGGATCTGCATCGCGACGCTGCCGATGGCCGCCGGGTCGATGCCACCCTTCGAACCGAGGAGCAGCGTACAGAGCAGTGGCGTCAACACCACGCCGACGAGGTTCGAGATCGACGCCGCGCACACTGCAGCGGCCACGTTGCCGCGTGCGAGGCCGGTCAACGCGATGGATGACTGGATGGTGGAAGGCAGGGCGCCCAGAAACAGGACGCCTGTCACGATGGCGGGGTCGACGAAGCCGGACAGGGGAAGCGCGAACGCCAGGGCAAGTACGGGGAAAACTGCAAAGGTGGTCAGGAAAGTCAGGCCCTGGAGCCGCCAGTTCGCGAGCCCGGCGATGACGGTCGAGGTGTCGAGACGGGCGCCATAGAGAAAGAACAGCAACGCCACGGCCAACAGCGACACGGTGCGGACCGCGACAGCGAAATCACCCGAGGCGGGGAGGACGGAGCCCAACAGCACCATGCCCAGCAGCAGGAGCATGTAGTTATCGATGCCGATGCGCCTCAAGCGCGCGAAGATGTTCATTCCAGCATCCTTCAGCCCTGGTCACGCCTGCCGACGCCCTCATGAGCGCTTCGAGCCGAGCAGGTACTCGATGATGGCGTCGCGCACGTTATCGATATGCCTGCCCATGATCTGGCGCGATAGCTCGGGATCGGACCCGTTCACCGCATTTATCATGTTGAGGTGCTCCGAGGCACCGGGCATCAGGCGCTTGGGAATGCGGGCCGTGTTGAACAGGTGCGTGCGGCGCCGCAGGTCGCGGATGGTGGCGGCCACCAGCGGGTTGCCGGCAGCATCGGCAATGGTACCGTGAACCAGATCATCGACGGCCCAGTGCTGCGCCGGCGTTGGCTGCTCGACCTTCACCAACTCGTCTATTGCGCTGACGACGCGATCCGCTGCCTCCGGTGCGATGCGGCCGGTGGCTCGACCCGCCGCTTCAACCTCGAGGATGCGCCGCATATCGAGGATGAAGACGAAGTTCTCGATGCCGAGGTGGCTGACCACCGGCGCCCGGCCATGGCTGCGGGTGATGAGTTGCTCGGCTTCGAGGCGGCTCAGGGCTTCGCGCAACGGCGTGCGCGACATGGAGAGCATCTCGGCCAGCTTGCGCTCCTGCAACATCGTGCCGGGCGCGATGCGGCCATTGAGGATCAGCTCGAGGATCCGGCTGTAGGCGTGGTCCGCGAGACTGGTGCCGGAGGCGCCATCCGGCAGATCGGCAACAGAGTCAGCGGCTAAATCTGAGTAGGTCATCGGAGCCCCCTGCAACAGGGCGGTACACCACCTCCATACCAAGGTCAACGCCATCGTTTTTCAGATCGCGGTCATCGAAGGCCTTTTGCCGAGAACATTCGTGTGCCAATGGTATTCCACCTGAACACCAGACGGGAGATCAGCGGATGTCTGTTGAGCCTTGGCGCGCCACCTGCATACAGATGAGCAGCGAGGTGGCCAGCAACGCGGCCGACAGGGCAGGGGCCTGGACGATCATCGAGCGGAACATTGCCCGTGCCGTCACCCTCATAAAGCAGGCTTGCGAAAGCGACGCGCCGCCCCGGCTGGTCGTGCTGCCGGAATTCGTGTTCCAGGGCCCGCCACGGGCAACTCCGGCGAGCCAGTGGATCGAGAGGGCCTGCGCCACCGTCTCTGGCCCGATCACCCAGAGGCTCAGCGAGCTGGCCCAGCGTCGCGGCATCTATATTGCCGGCAACCACTTCGAGGTCGATCCACGCTGGCCGGATCGCTACTTCAACACATCCTTCCTGCTCGACCCGGCGGGCGAGGTGATCCTGCGCTACCGGCGCATCAACACAGCCTCCTGGACGAGCCCGCACGATATCCTCGATGCCTATCGCGACGCCTATGGCGAGGACGGCATCTTCCCGGTCGCCGATACGCCGCTCGGCCGGCTCGCCATCTTCCCGTGCGGCGAAGTCAATATTCCCGAGTTGAGCCGGGTCTTCATGCTGCGTGGAGCGGAAGTCCTGCTGCACCCGCACAATGGCCCGGTAACGGCACCGAGCGAGGCGGCCAAGACCTGCCGCGCCGCCGAGAACATGTGCTACCTCGTCAGCGCGAACGTCGCCGGCGGCATCGGCTTTTCAGCGGATGGCAGCGAACAGGGCGGCCACTCGCGGATCGTTGACTATCTCGGCAACGATGCGGCGCGCGATGCCGGCCCGGACGAGACGGTCGCGGTCAGCGCCATCATCGATGTCGAGGCATTGCGCGAGGCGCGCCGCGATCAGGGCATGGGCAACATGCTGATGCGCTCGCGCTTCGAGCTGTATCGCGATCACTACGCCAAGGCCGAGTTCTATCCGGCCAACGGACTGGCCGGCGGAGCCTTCGAGACCTACCCTGAACTCACACCCCTGCAGGAAAGGGCGCTGGCGAACATGACCCGTGCCGGCGTGATCCGGTGACCGCCATGCTCAAACGAGGGGGCGCGAGCAGCGCGAAGTCCGGAACCAGCATCGTCCAGGGCCGCTACCTGCTGCTGGGTGCGATCGACGACAACCGCGTCGAGACGATCGAGAACGGCGCGATTCTGCAGGTCGACGGGCGCATCGTCGAGATCGGGTCATTCGCCGAGATATCGGCACGACATCCCGGCGTCGAGGTGATCGGCGGTCCCGGCATGCTGGTGACGCCGGGCTTCGTCAACACCCACCACCACGTCGGCCTGACGCCGGTGCAGATGGGTAGTCCCGACTTGCCGCTGGAGCTGTGGCTGACGCACCAGATGCGTCACAAGACGCCGGATACCTATCTCGACACGCTCTACTCCGCCTTCGAGCTTGTCGCATCGGGCGTCACCGCCGTTCAGCACCTCGGCCGCATGATGCCGGCTCCGGTCGCCGGATGGCGCGATGCGGCGAACGCCGTCATCGAGGCTTATCACGATCTCGGCATGCGCGTGAGCTTTGCGATGTGCAACCGGGACCAGCACCGGCTGGTGTACGAGAATGACGACGTCTTCGTCGCCACGCTCCCTCCCGGGATGCAGGACGAGACCAGAGCCTTCCTCAAGCGCTCGCATTTCCGGCTCGAGGACTTCGAGACCGAGTATCTGGTGCCGATGATCGAGCGTCATGGCGTACGCGGCGATCCGCTGGTCCGGCTGTGGCTGGCGCCGATCAACCTCGAGCGCGCATCGGACCGGCTTCTGAACCTGACCAGTGAATGGGCGCAGAAGTATGGAATGGGTATCCATCTCCATCTGTCCGAGACCATCTACCAGAAGGAGTTCTCCCGCCGTCGTTTCGGCAAGAGCTCGGTGGCGCACCTGGCCGATATCGGCTTTCTCGGCTCCCACCTGACACTCGGGCACGGCACCTGGATGAACGAGGACGATCTCGACCTCATCCATCAGCACGGCGTCTGCATCTGCCACAATGCCAGTTCGAATCTCAGGCTGCGCAGCGGCATCGCACCGGTGAATGCGCTGGTGGCGCGGAACATTCCTGTGGCGCTGGGCATCGACGAGGCCGGCCTGAACGACGACCGCGACATGCTGCAGGAGATGCGCCTCGTCAAGCACCTGCACGCCGAACCCGGACTGTTCCGTTCGCCACTCACGCCGGCCCAGATCTTCCGCATGGCGACGGAGAACGGAGCCCGGGCCACCGGCTTCGGGGACGAGATCGGCCGCCTTGCAGTCGGCAAGCGCGCCGATCTGGTGGTGCTCGATCTCGAGGCGATCGCCTCGCCGCATCTCTCGACGGAAACCGATCCGGTATCGGCGTTGATCTATCGCGCCAAGACGCAGCATGTGCGCGTGACCATGATCGAGGGGCGCGTCGTCTATCGCGACGGTGTCTTCACCTTCATCGATCGCGACGCCGCCCTCGCGGCCCTCGCGGCGGACCTGGCCCGGCCCGAGACGGCGGCCGAGACCCACCGGGCGGGCCTCTCACGGCGTCTGCTGCCGCATCTCAAGGAGTTCTACCGGGACTGGCCGCTACCCGACGGCGAGCCCTGGTACCGGCTCAACGGCCGTTCCTGAACCCTCGACAGCAGCCGGACTGTTTCCGGCTTCAATATCAAATCCATAGAGCCTCTTGCCGACGCGCCCGCAGCGGTTCGGCGCGTGCTGCAATATTCGTCATTTGCTGAAAGAATAGGCACAAAATTATGCTGCACACATTAATGCCAAAAGTGCGTTGACTCCCGTTATTCACGTGGCATACCGTCTGAATGCCAGTTGGGTTCTGGCCACAGGGGATCGAAATGAAGCAGTTTAACAGGAGCGCTGTGTCGCTCGCGAGCGCCGCTCTGCTGAGCGCGCTTATGGGCTCTTCCGCCTATGCGCAGGAGCTGGAGAAGATCACGGTTCGTCTGGCCTTCATCGCCGGCGGCATCGACGCGCCCTTCTTCGTCGCAAAGAGCAAGGGCTATTTCGAGGACGAGGGCCTCGACGTCACCATCATCGACGGTACCGGCTCCACCGATACGATCCAGGCGGTCGGCAACGGCTCCGTGCAGATGGGCAATGCCGGCATCGGCGCCCTGGCGCAGGCCGCCGCGCAGGCCAAGTTCGACAACATCACGGCGGTGTTCGGCCTGGTGCAGAAGGACCCCTCCTCCATCGTCTCGCTGAAGGGTTCGGGCATCAACTCGCCCAAGGACATCGAAGGACGCAAGTTCGCCACCGAGGCCGGCAACTTCTCGGATGGCATGATCGGCGCTTTCGCCGCGGTGAACGGCATCGACCTCGACAAGGTCGAGCTGATCGTCACCGACAACTACATGCAGGCGGTGCTCAAGGGCGACGCCGACTTCGTCAACGTGTGGGCCAATCCCGACGGTGACAAGCTGGCCGCTTTCGCCGAGATCGAGCCGCCGATGCTGTTTGCCGACTACGGCGTGAACGTGCTCGGCTCGAGCGTGATCGTGCGCAAGGACTGGCTGGCCGAACACGAAGACGACGTTCGCGGTTACCTCCGCGCCATTACCAAGGCGCATGCCGACGTACTCGCCAACCCCACCGAAGCGCTCGACCTGTTCATGGAGAATCGTCCGGACGCCGATCGCGAGGCCATCGGCCACGAGATCGAGGTGATGGAGAAGTACCGCCATACCGCGCGGAGCGAGGGCAAGCCGTTCGGCCAGGTCGACCCGGAAGACCTCAAGCAGACGATCAGCC
>JAEYZJ010000019.1 GCA_023430705.1 Pseudomonadota bacterium
CCGCGCTCGATGTAGGGCAGGAACTGCCACTTACTGGCAAATTCCTCGCCGATGGCGAACTGCACGTCGGTGAGCGTGCGCAACGACTCGTAGGCCTCGGGGGTCTCGTCGCGGATCGGCTCCTCGAGGAAGTCGAGCGTGCCCGACGGCATCTTCTGGCAGAAGCTTGCCGTCTCGGCGACGCTCAGGCGGTGGTGATAGTCGATACCGAGCACCACGTCATCGCCGAGTTCCCGGCGAGCGCGGACGAGGAACCTGGCGGTCTTGCCGACGCTCTCGCGGGGCTCGAAGATACCGCTCGCATCGTCCCAGGCGGCCGGGAAGAACCGGATGGTCGACCAACCGCGGGCCATCAAGTCCCTGGCCTGCTGGATGGTCTCGTCGCCACTCTCGGTGATTGAACCGGTGGAGGCGAAGGTGGGGATGACGTCGCGGTGGCGGCCGCCCAGCAGCTCATAGACCGGCACGCCCAGCGCCTTGCCCTTGATGTCGTGGAGCGCGATGTCGAGCGCGGACTGCGCCGCGGTGAGCACGCGCCCGCCTTCGAAATACTGGCTGCGGTAGAGCTCCTGCCAGATGGCGCCGATCCTGAACGGATCCTTGCCGATGAGGAACTCGCGGAAGTGCTCGAGGGCGCCGACTACGGCCTTCTCGCGCCCGGAGAGGCCGCTTTCGCCCCAACCGAAGATGCCCTCGTCGGTCTCGACCTTGACGATCAGCTGGTTACGGTGGCCGACCCACACTGGGTACGGCTTGATATCGGTGATCTTCACGTGACGCTCTGCTTGTTCGGTGCTTACCAGCTGGTCATGGAGCCGTCCTCCAGCCGGGCGACCGGCAGGTAGGCGGCGGCGTAGGGATATTTGGCTGCCAGATCCTCATCGATGTCGGTGCCATGGCCCGGCGTCTCGTTGGGATAGAGGTAGCCCCGCTCGTAGCGCCAGTCGCACTTGAAAACGTCGTAGGTCTCCCGGGTGTACCCGGTGAACTCCTGGATGCCGAAGTTGTTGATGGCGGTGTCGACGTGGATGTTGGCGCCCATGGTGGCGGGCGACATGTCCATCGGGCCGTGGCAGGCCGACTTGACGTGGTAGATCGAGGCGAAGTCGAAGATCTTCTTGATGCCGGTGACGCCGCCCGCATGCACGGCGGTGACGCGGATATAGTCGATCAGCTGTTCCTGGATGAGCGTGGTGCAGTCGTAGATCGAGTTGAAGATTTCGCCCACTGCCAGCGGCTGCGTGGTGTGCTGGCGGATGACGCGGAAGCCCTCCTGCAGTTCGGCCGGAATGGCGTCCTCAAGCCAGAACAGGCGGTAGGGCTCGAGGTCCTTGCCGAGGCGGGCTGCCTCGATGGGGGTGAGGCGGTGGTGCACGTCGTGCAGCAGGTGCACGTCCCAGCCGACCGCGTCACGCAGCTTCTCGAACAGTTTCGGGACCAGCGGCATGTATTTGTGCGTGGCCCAGACTTCCTCGGTCGGCAGCGCCTGGATCATGCCGCCGGGGCCCTGGTCGACCGAGGGCCCGGTGCCGTAGATGGGCGGCAGGCCGGGGATCGAAACCTGGGCGCGGATGGCGTCGAGGCCCTGCTCGCGCATGGCGATGACGCCTTCGGTGACCTCCGAGATGTCGAGGCCGCCGACGTGCTTGTAGACCATCACCTTGTCGCGCGACCGGCCGCCGAGCAGCTGGTAGAGCGGCATGCCCGCGACCTTGGCCTTGATGTCCCACAGGGCCATGTCAATGGCCGCGATGGCAGCCATGGTGATGGGGCCGCGGCGCCAGTAGGCGCCCTTGTAGAGATACTGCCAGATGTCCTCGGTGCGGAGCGGATCCTTGCCGATGAGCGTGGGGGCGACGTGGTCCCTGACGTAGGAGACGACGGCGAGCTCGCGGCCGTTCACCGTGCCATCGCCGATGCCGTAGACGCCTTCGTCGGTGATGACCTTCACGGTGACGAAGTTGCGTCCGGGCGAGCAGACGATGACCTTGATTTCCTTGATCTTCATGGCGTGACGCTCTGCTTGCTCTATCAGGACCAGGTCCGATCCCAGGACGTGTCGTCGTTCCACTGGTCGGTCGGCAGCCAGATGTCGGCGACGCCCGGCTGCAGGTGCTGGCGGAGGACCTCGTCGTTGAGATCGTCGATGCCGAGGCCGGGCTTGTCGCTCAGTTCGATGAAGCCGTTCTGGACGATCGGGCCGTCGAAGCCGGTGACGATGTCGTCCCACCACGGGACGTCGACCGAGTGATACTCAAGAGCAAGGAAGTTTTCGGTGGCGGTGGCGATGTGAGCCGCGGCGATGGCAGCGACCGGGCTCTCGGCCATGTGGATGGCCATGGCGATACCGTAATCCTGCGCCGCGTCGCCGATCTTCTTGGTCTCGAGGATACCGCCCGTGGTCAGGATGTCGGGGTGGATCACCGAAATGCCGGCGTCGAAGAGGGGCTCGAACCCTTCCTTGAGATAGATGTCCTCACCCGTGCAGATCGGCACCGAGGTCGCCTCCTGGAGGCGACGGTAACCCTCGGCGTACTGCCACGGGATCACGTCCTCGAGCCATGCCGGGGTGTACTTTTCGATGCGCTGGGCGAGGCGAATGCCATCCTGCAGGGAGATGTGACCGAGATGGTCGATGGCCAGCGGAACCTCGGGACCGATCTCGGCACGGACCTCGCCCATGTACTGGTCGAGCAGGTCGAGGCCCTTCTCGGAGAAATGCAGGCCGGTGAAGGGGTGCATGACGTTCTGCGCGTCATAGGCGCGGTTGCGGGCGTAGCGTTGCTCCGCGGTCTGCGGGCCGACGCTGGCAGGATGCTGGCGGAACGCGTCAATGGCACCAGCGGGGCCGACGACGGCGCCCGGGATGTGGGCGATCTCCATGAGGCCAAGGTCCATCTTCAGGAAGGTGAAGCCCTTGTCCATGCGCTCCTTCAGGCGCTTGCCCATCTCGGTGCCGCTCGGACGGTCGGCATCGGTGTCGCAGTAGCAGCGGACCTTGTCGCGGAACTTGCCGCCGAGCATCTGGTAGATCGGCACGCCAAAGGCCTTGCCGGCGAGATCCCACAGCGCGATCTCGACCGCGGACACGCCGCCGCCCTGGCGGCCATGGCCGCCGAACTGCTTGATGCGACGGAACAGGCGATCGACGTCGCAGGGGTTTTCGCCGATGAGGCGGCTCTTGAGCATCAGCGCGTAGGTGGCGCTGGCGCCATCGCGGACTTCACCGAGCCCGACGATGCCCTGGTTGGTGTAGATCTTGAGCAGCGCCGAGCGGAACGGGGCGCCGGTGATCTCGGCCACGCGGATGTCGGTAATCCGCAGGTCGGAAGGGCGGGAACTGGTGTTGACGTGATTCAGCGCGGCGTCGGCAGTCTGTACGGTCATTGTGGGCAAGCCTCGATAAGGGCGGCACTCGCGGCCGCCCGGAAGATGTGGTGGAGGGCGGCGGTTCTAGAGGCTCAGCGCCATCTCGGTCTCGCCGTCGAAAAGGTGCATGCGGTCCTGGTCGAACTCGAGGAAGACCGGCTCGTCGCGGCTGAGCTCGAAGGTCGGCGGCACGCTGACATTGACCGTCGCGCCGGCGACGAAAACCTGGGCGAAGGTAATGTCCCCGGTCGGC
Organism: Pseudomonadota bacterium; assembly: GCA_023430705.1. Taxonomy (GTDB): domain Bacteria; phylum Pseudomonadota; class Alphaproteobacteria; order Rhizobiales; family Devosiaceae; genus Devosia_A. Next base: position 3,623 of record JAEYZJ010000019.1, read on the forward strand.
TCCACGGTGTAGACCTTGCCCGGCACGGCGCCGGGAACCTGGGACTTGTGCACCTTGATGGTCGAGTGCCGGGCGCCGAGGACGACCTTGTTCGACTTGGCCTTCAGCGCCTTGCGGCTGTTGGATTCGGAGAGCTGGAGTTCCCAGCCCTCGGGGCTGGTCAGAACGACCCCGGTGCCCCTCGTCGCGGCGACGAGCGGGATGAGGCTCATGGCGGGCGAGCCGACAAAGCTCGCGACGAACATGTTCACGGGGTTGGCGAAGACGTTGGCCGGGCTGTCGTACTGCTGCAGGTAGCCGCCGTTCATCACCGCCATCTTGTCGCTCATGGTGACTGCCTCGAGCTGGTCGTGCGTCACGTAGATGATGGTGGCGTTGAGGTCCTGGTGGAAGCGCTTGATCTCGGAGCGCATCTGCACGCGCAACTTGGCGTCGAGGTTGGAGAGCGGCTCGTCCATGAGGAAGGCGCTCGGTTCACGCACCAGCGCGCGACCCAAGGCGACGCGTTGCTGCTGGCCACCCGACAGTTCGCGCGGCTTGCGCTCGAGCAGGTGCGTGATGTCGAGCGTCTTCGCTGCGGCCTGCACCCGCCGGTCGATCTCGGCCTTGTCCATCTTCCGCATCTGCAGAGGGAAGGCGAGGTTCTTGTAGACCGACTTCTGCGGATAGAGCGCGTAGTTCTGGAACACCATGGCGATGTCCCGGTCCTTCGGATCAAGACCGGTGACGTCGCGCGGGCCGATGCTGATCGAGCCGCCCGACATCGGGATGAGACCGGCGACGAGGTTCAGCGTGGTGGTCTTGCCGCAGCCGGACGGGCCGACCAGTGCGACGAACTCGCCATCCTCCACGGTCAGCGACACGTTGTTTACGGCATAGACGCCGCCATAGTTCTTGACCACGTCTCTGAGGACAACCTGGGCCATGCGGGGAAACCCTCGAAGTTAGTGCTTCACTGCGCCCTCGGTCAGGGCGCGCACGAAGTAGCGTTGCAGGACGAGGAACAACACCACGACGGGGATGCTCATCAGGAAGGTGGCGGCCATCAGGCCAGGCCAGTCGGTGGCGTTCTCGGAGAAGAAGCGCTGGATACCCACCGGCAGGGTCATTTGATCGTGCCGGGTGAGGAAGGTGTAGGCGTAGATGTACTCGTTCCAGGCGCCGATGAAGCTGTAGATCGAGGTGGCAATGATGCCCGGGGTGGAGAGCGGCATCACGATCAGCAGGAAGGCCTGGAAGCGGGTGGCGCCGTCGATGCGGGCCGCCTGCTCGAGCTGGACCGGAATGTTGTCGTAAAAGCCCTTGAGCAACCAGATGGCGAGCGGGAGCCCGAACGTCAGGTAGGTGAGGATCAGCGAGCCGTGCGTGTTCACGAGCCCAAGCACGCGCATCAGGATGAACAACGGCACGAGGAAGACCACGGCCGGGAACATGTTGCGCAGCAGGACCGCGAAGAACAGGAAGTTGCGACCCGGGAAGCGGAAGCGCGAGAAGGCATAGGCCGCCGGCACGGCCACGACCACCGCGAGGATGGTAGTGACCACCGAGACGAACATCGAGTTCCAGAAATACTGCAGGAAGTCCCTGCCGACGCTGCCGTTCGGATCGAGCAGGCGCCAGTAGTTCTCGAGCGTCGGTTCGGACGGCCACCACTGCGGCGGATACTGCATGGCAGCGAAGCCGGTCTTCAGCGACGTGATGACCATCCAGAACATCGGCATGACGGTGAAGCCGACGAGCAGGGCGAGGAAGATGCGGCCGGTCCAGCGCCAGCCGCCGACGCCGCGGCGCTGGGTGACAGCGGATTCGGTGATGGCGGTCATATCGTGATCTCCAGCGCGCGGAGCCTGCCGCAGGGCGACGTGAGGAAGGACTTGCGAGGCGACAGCACGGTCATGCTCCAGCCCTCGAGTCGTCGCCCCTGGTGAGCGCGCGGACGTAGAAGTAGCCAAGCGTCATCATGATGATGAACAGCAACACGGCGTAGGCGGACCCGACACCCCAGCGCTGGCGCAGGAAGGCGAGCTCGTAGATGTGGGTGATCCATATCTGGGTCGAGCCCACGGGGCCGCCGCCGGTCATGATGAAGGGGATGATGAAGGAATTGAAGTTCTGCACCACGAGCAGCAGGACGGTGACGGTCGAGACGCCACGCAGGTGCGGGAAGGTGACGTGCCAGAAGCGCTGCCAGGGGCTCGCGCCATCCACCTGCGCGGCGCGCAACAGGGTGTCGGGCACGGTCTGCAGCCCGGCCATCAGCATGATCATCGCGAAGGAGAATTCCTTCCAGACGTTCACGACGATGAGGGCGTAGATCGCGGTGCTGGAGTTGTCGATGAAGTTGATCGGCTCGCGGATGAGGCCGAGTGCGGTCAGGAGCGCGCTGATCGCGCCGAAATCGGAGTGATAGAGCCACTTCCAGACGTAGGACGCGGCAACCGCGCTCACCACCCACGGGATCAGCAGCAGGCCGCGCAGCAGCGCCCGGCCGGCGAACTCGCGATGGAGCGCCAGGGCGGCACCTAGGCCCAGCACGAAGGCGAAGCCGGTCGACAGCACGGTCCAGACGATGGTCTGCCAGGTGACCTTCCAGAAGATCGGGCTGTTGAGGATGGCGACGTAGTTGTCGAGGCCGACGAACTGCTTGTTCGCCAGCGACAGGCTCGCCGGAGTGTTAAAGAAGCTCAGCTCGATGGTGTAGTAGATCGGATACGCGATCACGATCAGCATCACGACGATGGCCGGGGCCACGTAGAGATAATCGTAGCGGCTGTTCCATGCCTTCTGACCGAGGCTGGCCCGCCTTGGTGCCTCGGGCACGTCGCGGAAAATGGCCTGTCCCTGAGTGCTCACCGATTGCTACCCTGCTGTTCGAAGTCGAAGAGACCGGCGGCGATGGCCGCCGGTCCTGGATGGGCGCGCGAGGCTTGGGCGATCAGATGCCGCCGCTGCCGCTGATGATGGCCTCGATCTTCTGGGCCGCGTCTTCAGTCGCCTGCTCGACGGTCATGTTTCCGGTGAGCGCGTTCTGCATCATGTCCGGGACCACGATGTTCATGATCTCGGGCGCCTCGGGGATGACCGGGAACGGGATACCGTTCGGCAGCATGGAGGTGGTGACGTCGAGGAACGGGATGGTCTCGAGGCGTTCCTTCATGGAGTCGGTGAGGAAGCCGTTGATGTTGCCGGGGTTGGAACCGACCCAGGCAAGCTTGGTCGACCATTCCGGGCTGTTCCACATGCAGATCAGCGCCTTGACGGCCTGCTCGTCCACATTGCCGCCTTCGACGAACTCGGGCTGGACGACGTGGATGTTCGAGCCGCCGAACACGACGGCGCGCTTGCCGTCCGGACCGGCGGGCAGCAGGCCGTAGCGCATGTTGGCGACCACGGCGTCAGCCACGGCCTTGTCGGCGCCGGTAGCCTTGGAGGCGAGGTCGGTCATGCGGGCGAACTCGGCCGGGTGCGAGATGACCATGGCGAGCTGGCTGGCGATGAACGGGGCCTGGTTCTCGGCCTGGGTGTTGGTCAGCGCCGAAACCGGGACCGACTTGTCGACGGCGTACATATGGTAGGCCGCCTGCAGGGCGCGCCTGGAGCCCTCGTTGTTGATCCAGACTTCCTTGTAGGTCGGGCTGTCGGACGCCTCATCGAGGGCGCCGCCACCGTAGGCCCACAGCTGCGGCATGAAGCGGAACGGCGTGTTGCCGGCGTTCTGCTTGGCCACGAGGCCGTAGCCGGCAATGCCGAGCTTGTCCTTAATCTGCTTGGAATAGGCGACAACGTCATCCCAGGTAGCCGGCGGGTTCTCGGGGTCGAGCCCGGCATCCGCGAAGATCTTGGCGTTCCAGATGAACCCCATCGTCTCGTTGTTGGTCGGCAGGCCGTAGGTCTGGCCTTCGTAGGTCACCGACTTCAGCGCACCGGGCCAGAAATCCTCGTTCTTGAAGCCGGCATATTCGGGGCCGATCGGCTGCAGGTAGCCCTTGGCCGCGAACTCGACGCCGCCCAGGATCTGCAGGCGGACCACCATCGGAGCGGCGTTGCCGAGCAGGGCCGTGCGGAACTTGTCGAGCAGCTCGTTGTAGGTGATCGACTGCACATCGGTCTCGATATTCGGGTAGGCCGCCTTGAAGGCCTCCCAGAACGCCTTGTCCTGATCGTGCGAAATCTGCGGGTCGGCCTCGAACGGGCCGGTGTACCAGTAGCTCACCTTGCCGGCGTAATCGTTGGGCACCACCGCGCCGCAATCCTTGGCGGCATCGAACTGCTTGGTGCCGGCAATGGACTTCACATATTCCGGCGACCACTGCGACAGGTCCACGCTCTGGGCGTAGGACGCGGTCGCAGTCGTCAGCATGGTGGCAGCGGCAAGCGCCGCCATCGAGAGGCCGAGCAGGCGCCGGCCGGTCTTGGTCTGCATGAAATACTTTCCTCCACAAAGCGGCTCCTGCGGGCGCGGGAATGCCCGCCGCCACCGAAGCCTACAGCCCTGAGCTGTGGTGTCCTGGACCCCGATCTTGCGTCGGGTCTCCAACTGGTATGGCACGATTCCAGACAACCGTATGTATGTCAACATCGGTCGGATCATACATTCTTTTGGCAATTTCACGTGTAAACGGACTTGGCTTGCTCAATAAAGGTGCATAAACAGAAAGTATGAGCCAGGTGACCGACAGCGCCGACCCGACCGAGGAATCGATCGAGCAGCAGGCCTCGATCTACGAGATGATCCGAGAGGACATCATCTCGGGGCGGCTGGGCCCGAACGAGCGGCTGAAGGTCGCGGACCTGGCCGGGCATTACCAGACCTCGACCAATCCGGTGCGCGAGGCGCT
>JAEYZJ010000061.1 GCA_023430705.1 Pseudomonadota bacterium
GCGCAGGACCTTGCGCTTTTCGAACAGGCCGCGACGCGGCAGCGGGTACTCGCGCACCACGTTCTCGACCGCAAGCACCGGCGTGCCGCCCATCACTGCCGGCGGTATGCGCGGCGGCACGTGCCGCGACGCCTCAAACAGCGCCTGCGAATAGGAATGCGCGAGGTTGCGGAAGAGCGGCACGGTCGGGCCTGCCTCCACCACTTCACCTCTGCGCATGATCGAAACCCTGTCAGCCAGTCCCGCGATGACTCCGAGATCGTGGGTGATGAACATCATCCCCATCCCGTCCTCGTCGACGAGCCGCTCCAGCAGCCTGAGGATCTGCGCCTGCGTCGTCACGTCGAGCGCCGTGGTCGGCTCATCCGCGATCAGAAGCCTCGGCCGCATGGCGATCGCCATGGCGATCACCACGCGCTGGCGTTGCCCGCCGCTCAGCTCATGCGGATAGCGGTCGAGCGGGAAGCGGGCGGCAGGCAGTTCCACCCGGTCCAGCGTCTCGCGCGCCACCTTCAGGGCGGCGGCCCGTCCCAGCCCGCCGTGCACCATGGCGGTCTCGGCCACCTGGTCACCGATGGTCTTGACCGGATTGAGCGCCGTCATGGGCTCTTGGAACACCATGCCGACCGTGCCGCCGCGGATCCTGCGCATCTCCGCGTCCGGAAGGCCCAGTACCTCGCGTCCCGCGAGCCGGATCGACCCGCTGGTCACCGCGCCCGTGGGCAGCAGTTGCATGACCGCGAGCGCCGTCATCGACTTGCCCGACCCGCTCTCGCCGATCACCCCGACGATCTCGCCAGCATCGACGGTGATGTCGACGTCCCGCAGGATGGGGAACGGCCCGATCGCCAGCGACAGGTCCTTGATCTCGAGCAGGGGCATCAGCGGCTCCGCCTCAGGCGCGGATCGAAGACGTCGCGCAGTCCATCGCCGAGCAGGTTCACGCCCAGCACCATCAGCACGATGGCGAGGCCCGGCACGAGCGCCACGTGCGGCGCGAGCGAAATCATCGTCTGGCTATCCGCCAGCATCTTGCCCCAGCTCGGGGTCGGCGGCTGCACACCTAGGCCGACATAGGCCAGCGCCGCCTCGGCGAGAATGCCGAGCGCGAACTGGATCGTCGCCTGCACCACGAGGGTATTGAGGATGTTGGGCAGGATATGCTCGAGCGAGATGCGCGCCGCGCCCTTGCCAGACACCCGCGCCGCCATGATGAACTCGCGATTCCACAGGCTCAGCGCCCCTGCCCGCGCCAGTCTCGCGAACACCGGCGTGTTGTAGAGACCAACCGCGATGATGGCGTTGATCGCCCCCGGCCCGAACACCGCCGTGATGAGAATGGCGATCAGCAGCGCCGGGAACGCGAACACGAGGTCGTTGGCGCGCATCAGCACATCGTCGAGGAGCGTTCCCCTCCGGGCCGCCGCCCAAAGCCCTATCGGCACGCCCAAGACCATCGCCACCGTGACCGCGACGAACGCAACCGCGATCGAGGTACGGGCTCCAACCATGATCATCGACAGGATGTCGCGCCCGAAATGGTCGGTCCCGAGCCAGTGCGCCGCCGATGGCGGCTTAAGCTTGTTGGGAATGTTCTGCAGCCCCGCGTCGTAGGGCGTCCACACGAAGGAGACGAGTGCCGCGACGACGAAGAGCAGCGTGATGGCCGCACCGACGACGAAGTTCGGCGAACGGAGCGCGGCACGCAGCACGCTGTCGCGCCCGCCGGTGGTGGCGGCCGTGCTCATTGCGTCGCCCCCCGCAACCGCGGGTCGACCAGCGCGTAGGTCACGTCGACGAGGAAGGTCACGAGGATCACCGCAAACACCAGCAGCATAACCACCGAACGTACGACGATGAGGTCGCGCGAGGTGATGCCCTGGAACACCAGCCGGCCGAGCCCGGGCAGGAAGAACACGTTCTCGATGATGATCGCGCCGGCGAGGAGAAACGAGAACTGGAGCCCGATGATGGTCAGCACCGGGATCAAGGCGTTGCGCAGGGCGTGCCGCCTCAGCGTCTGCCCCTGGCTCAACCCCTTGGCGCGCGCCGAGCGGATATAGTCCTCGCCCAGCGTATCGAGCAGCGAGGACCGCATCACGCGGGCGAGGATCGAGGCCTGCGGCAGGGCCAGCGCCACTGCCGGCAGGGTCAGCGCCTTAATCGCCATCAGCGGGTCTTGCCAACCGGGAAAGCCGCCGGCTGAAAACCAGCGCAGCGTTACTGCAAACAGCAGGACCAGCAGCATGGCGAACCAGAAGTTCGGCACCGCCACCCCGACCTGCGTCGCACCCATGATGGCGACGTCGGTTGGGGAGTTGTGCCTGACTGCGGCGATGATGCCGACGGGAAAGGCAATGAGCGTGGAGAGGGCGAGCGCGTAGATGGCGAGCGGCAGGGAAACCCAGATGCGGTCCGCGATCAGCCCCGACACGGGGACCTTGTAGGTATAGCTGATGCCGAAGTTGCCCTGCAGCAAGCCAAGCACCCACGTGAAGTACCGCTCGAGCGGCGGCCCATCTAGACCCAGCGTCTGCCGCAGGTTGGCTACCGCTTCAGGCGTCGCGTTGAGCCCGAGCATGAACTGCGCCGGATCGCCCGGAACGACCTCGAGCACGAGGAAGATCACGATGCTCGCGGCGATCAGGCTGAGGACGAGCGACACCACTCGACCGAGGATGAATGAAGCCATCAGTTGCTGCCCGCAGGCGCCCGGCGATCGGTCGGCAGGGTGGACTCGGGGCGGGTTTTCACCCGCCCCTCATAGATTAATCGGCCCACGAAACCGCCGTCAGGTCAGTGGCCTGGGTCGGCGCGTTGGCCCACATGCCCTGCAGGTTCGCGTTCTCTATGCCGACCTTGGCCAGCTCGAACAGGAACCCGGCGGCGTAGTTGTCGGCCAGATTCTGCTGGGCCGCCTTGAGCAGTTCGGTGCGCTTTGCCGGTTCCGATGTGACGGCGAGGTCCGCCATGATCTTGTCGAAGTCGGCGTTGTGGTACTGGAAGTAGTAGTCCGGCCGGGCGAAAATTCCGATGTCGTTGGGCTCGGTGTGCGAGATGATGGTGAGGTCGAAGTTCTTGTCGGTGAAGACCTCGCTCAGCCACTGGGCCCATTCGAGATTGGTCGTCTCGGTCTTGATGCCGACAGCGGCCAGCTGATTGGCGATGATCTCCCCGCCACGCCGTGCATAGCCCTCCACCGGCGGCAGCTTCAGCGACAGGGTGAGGTCGGTGACCCCCGCTTCGGCGAGCAGCGCCTTAGCCTTCTCGGGGTCGTAGTTCGACTGCGCCGTGAGGTCGACATAGTCCGGGTTGGCCGGTGACAGGAACGTGCCGATGGGCGTGCCATAGCCGAACATGGCACCGTCGATGACGGCCTGCCGGTCGATGGCATGGGCGATCGCCTCGCGCACCTTCACGTTGTCGAGCGGTGGCTTGCCGTTGTTCATGGCGAGGATCGTCTCGCCTTCCGTCGCACCGATCACCACGCGGAAGCGCGGATCGTTCTCGAACTGGGCCACCGTCTCGGGTGCCGGATAGTTCGGGAAGCTGTCGACGTCGCCGGCCTGCAGCGCGGCGAAGGCCGCAGTCGGATCGGCGATGAAGCGGAAGGTGGCGCTCTCGAGCTTGGCGGGCGTGCCCCAGTAGGCATCGTTGCGCACGATCTTGATGTGGTCACCCTCGACGCGGTCGCTGAAGGTGAAGGGGCCGGTGCCGATCGGATTGGTCTTGTTGTTGTCGGCGCTCTCGGGCGCAACCATCACCGCGTCGCCCCAGGCGAGGTTGTAGATGAAGTTGCCGTCGGGCTGCTTGAGCGTGACCTTGACGGTCGCCGGGTCAACGACCTCGACGGTGTCGATCGAGGCGTATAGCGCCTTCTGCGCATTCGCCGAACCTTCGGCGTTGATGCGGTCGAGCGAGAACTTCACGTCCTCGGCGTTGAAGTCCGTGCCGTCATGAAACGTGGCGCCCTCGACGAGGTGGAACGTGTAGGTCAGCCCATCCTCGGAGATGTCCCAGCTCCTGGCGAGGCCCGGCACGATCGAGCCGTCTGCCGCGAACTTGGTCAGCCCCTCGAACACGTTGGAATAGAGCACCTCGTCCACGGCTGCGGCGGCTTCGGCGGTCGGATCAAGGCTCGGCGGCTCGAGCACGAGGCCGATATTCACGTCGGTCCGGGCCTGCGCCAGCGCCGGCGTCATTGCCGTGCTCATTGCCAATGCGCCGGCAATTGCCAGCACGACCAGTGAATTGCGCATGATTGTCCCTTCTGTTGTGGCCGCTAACCCCCGCGGCTTGCTGTGACTTTAGTGCCAACTTGCAGCGGTCGCAAACCGGTTGCGCCGGTCCGTCGTCCCTCGATCCAGGACACTGCGCCGGAGTCCCCCCATCCTGCGCCGCACCGGTCAATGCCCCCCGATGAGGTCGTCGAGCGCCAGCGCCATCACCTTCGCCGAGTCCAGCATGTCGTCGACGCCGACCCACTCGTCCGGCTGGTGCGCCAGGTCGAGTATGCCCGGACCGTAGGCGATGCAGTTCTTCAGCCGGCCAATGCGATCGATGTGCTTCTGGTCGTAGGTCCCGGGCGAGACGACATACTCGGGCGAAACGCCCATGACCTCGCTGATGGCCTTCGATACGGACCGCACCACCGGCGCCTCGCGCTCGGTCATGGTCGGCGGGATCGTCCAGAGGTCGCGGATCTCGTAGCTGAAGCCCTGTCGCTCGGTCTTGAGCCGCTCGAGCAGGTCGATCACCTCCCGGCGCACCGCCTCCGGACTCTCCTCGATCAGGTATCGCCGGTCGATGACTATGCGCGCCGAATGCGCGACGACCGGCGCCGGGAAGCCGGTGAACCCGCCCTCGGGCTCGGCCTGCCCGCCATGGATCGAATTGATGTTCATCGTCGACTGTCGCGCCCCGGGCGGCACTACCGGCATGGCCGTGTGCCTGGAGCCGAGCGCCGGATAGAGAACCTCCTCGAACTCGTTCAGCACCGCCGCCATGTGGCGGATGGCGCTGTCCCCGAGGAACGGCATCGAGCCATGCGCGATCCGCCCGAACGTCTCGATCTCGGCCCACCACACCCCGCGATGCCCAAGGCAGATGCGGTCCTTGTTGAGCGGCTCGGGGATGATGACGTGCTGCACCCGCTCGGGCGAGAAGTAACCCTGCTCCGCAAGGTAAGCGACGCCGCCGAAGCCTCCGGTCTCCTCGTCTGCCGTGCCCGAAATCTCGATTGCACCGGCGTAGTCGGGAACGACGGCTGCAAACGCCTCCGCAGCGATGATCGAGGCGGCGAGGCCGCCCTTCATGTCACAGGTGCCACGACCGTAGATCCTGCCGTCCCTGAGCTCGCCACCGAACGGATCGAAGGTCCAGCCGCGACCCACTTCGACGACGTCGTGGTGCGAGTTGAAATGCACCGTCTCGCCGGAGCGAGGTCCCTCGCGCCGCGCCACCACGTTCCACCGCGGATACCGGTCGCCGTCACCCGGCTTGCCTTCGGCCCTAATCAGTTTAACGGCATAGCCGCTCTTTTTCAGGCGACGCTCAAGGTATTCGCAGATCTCGAGATAGC
>JAEYZJ010000085.1 GCA_023430705.1 Pseudomonadota bacterium
GGATCGTGGTGTTGCGGTCGATCAGGCGGGTGAACACGCCACCCAGCGTCTCGATGCCGAGCGACAGCGGGGTCACGTCGAGCAGCAGCACGTCCTTGACGTCGCCCTGCAGCACGCCGGCCTGGATCGCCGCGCCGAGCGCCACGACTTCGTCCGGGTTCACGCCCTTGTGCGGCTCCTTGCCGAAGAACGCCTTCACCGTCTCGATGACCTTGGGCATGCGGGTCATGCCGCCCACCAGAACGACTTCGTCGATCTGCGAGGCGGAGACGCCCGCATCCTTGAGCGCCTGCTTGCACGGCGCGACGGTCCGCTGGATCAGGTCGTCGACCAGCGCCTCGAGCTTGGCCCGGGTGAGCTTGAGCGTGAGGTGCTTGGGGCCCGACGCGTCGGCGGTGATGAACGGCAGGTTGATTTCGGTCTGGGTCGCGCTCGAGAGCTCGATCTTGGCCTTTTCCGCCGCTTCCTTCAGTCGCTGCAGCGCAAGCTTGTCGTTGCGCAGGTCGATGCCCTGGTCCTTCTTGAACTCGTCGGCGAGGTAGTCGACGAGGCGCATGTCGAAGTCTTCGCCGCCCAGGAACGTGTCGCCGTTCGTGGACTTCACCTCGAACACGCCGTCGCCGATCTCGAGCACCGAGATGTCGAAGGTGCCGCCGCCGAGGTCATAGACCGCGATGGTGCCGGTGTTCTTCTTGTCGAGGCCGTAGGCGAGCGCCGCCGCCGTCGGCTCGTTGATGATGCGCAGCACCTCGAGGCCGGCGATCTTGCCGGAGTCCTTGGTGGCCTGACGCTGGGAATCGTTGAAATAGGCGGGAACGGTGATCACGGCCTGCGTGACGGGCTCGCCGAGATAGGACTCGGCGGTTTCCTTCATCTTGGTCAGGATCATCGCCGAGACTTCCGACGGCGAATACTTCTTGCCGTCGACCTGCACCCAGGCGTCGCCGTTCTCGGCGTTGACGATCTTGAACGGAACGAGGCCCTTGTCCTTTTCGACCATGGGGTCGTTGTAGCGGCGGCCGATCAGGCGCTTCACCGCGAACAGGGTGCCTTCCGGGTTGGTGACGGCCTGGCGCTTGGCCGGTTGGCCGACGAGCCGCTCGCCATCCTTGGTGAACGCGACCATCGACGGAGTGGTGCGCGCGCCTTCCGCGTTCTCGATGACCTTCGGCGTGCTGCCGTCCATGACTGCGACGCAGCTGTTGGTCGTACCGAGGTCGATACCGATGACTTTACCCATACCTACTGCCTCTTTCCTGGCGAACCCGACCGAAACCCCCTGCGGCAGTTTCCAAGTCCCTCGCGGGGTCCGGGTTCCCGTGTTGCAAATGGACCCGTCGCCGGGCCTTGAGCGCTATATAGGAGGGGGGTTTTGGCGCTGCAAGCGCTAGTCCGCCACAATGTCACGAAAGCGCGAGCCAGCCGGTGGTTGGCGCTTTCGCCGGCGTGATCGAAGAGGGGGCCGGCGCGGCACCCCGCACCCGGTCCCGCGAGGGCGTCACTCTGCGTCGGACAGCGTGTATTCGCCCAGCTCGCACAGGTCTATGCCCCGCTCGATGAACTCGGAATCGTCCTCGAGCACGAACAGCATGTCATAGGTGCACTGCTCCCGGCCGTCGCTGATGGTGACGCTCACGTAGTTGCCCGCCGGCAGGTAGTTCTCGGCGAACACGTCGTCCTCCCAGCTCTCGACATCGGCAGGCGAGGTAAAGAAGCTCTTAACGGCGTAGGAAGAGCCGTTGGTAAGGACGAAGGTCAGGTCCTCGGCCAGCGCGGCGCCCGGCACCGCCGCCAGCATCAGGGCGGCAGCGCCGCCCAGCACGGAAAGTCTCATGGTAATCCCCAGCAAGCGCGCCCGCTTCTGCGGACGCCGGGGGGTCCGATAGCATCCGGGGCGCCCGCCGCTCAAGACGGCCCCGGCGCGTGGTTAGCCAAACCTTCCGCCGCTGCGACACGGCGCATGCGGCGTGGCTTGTCGCCGCCCCCCGGCTCATGGTCTATAGAGCCCGTTCGCCTCTCCAAGGAACGCCGATGCAGAGGGTCCTGCTGCTCCTGGTGCTGATGCTCTTGCCGCTGGCCGTAGAGGCGCAGGCGCAGGAAGTTCCGGCCGAGGCGGAAAAGGACCTCTGGTGCGGCACCGCGTTCGAGCTGATGACCCGCGACACGCCGCCCGACGCCACCCCCGAGAAGCTGGCGGCGACCGCCGTCTTCGCCGAGGGGGGCAAGCGCCTCATCGCCCGGGCCCTGCCGATCTTCCTCGAGGCGGGCTACTCCGATTCCGCGCTTGCCGAATACCGCCGCAAGCTCGAAGATTCCGTCAGTCGCGTCGTCAACGGCTCCACCCGGGCCGGCGAAGAACCGGCTTATTCATTCCAGGATTGTTCGGCCCTGATCGGCCAGTAACCAAGACGACAACCGCATGGCCATTACCCCCCGCTCCGACGATCTGTTTCTCGTTGTCGACATGCAGTACGACTTCCTGCCCGGAGGGAACCTCGCGGTGACGGGCGGGGACGAGATCATCATCCCGATCAACCGCCTCGGCCTGCGCTTCGACAATGTCGCCATGACGCAGGACTGGCACCCGGCGGGCCACATTTCCTTTGCTTCGAGCCACCCCGGCACCAAGCCCTTCGAGGTGATCGGGCTGCCCTACGGGCCGCAGGTGCTCTGGCCCGACCACTGCGTCTGGGACAGCCATGGCGCCCAGTTCTCCAGCGATATCGAGCTGCCGCACAGCCAGATGACCATCCGCAAGGGCTACCATGAGGTCATCGACAGCTATTCCGGCTTCGAGGAAGCCGACCGCCGGACCAAGACGGGGCTCGAGGGCTATCTGCGCGAGCGCGGCATCCGGCGCCTGTTCATCGCCGGCCTCGCCACCGACTTCTGCGTCAACTGGACGGCGCTCGACGCGCGGGCCGCCGGCTTCGAGACCTATGTGATCGAGGATGCGTGCCGCGGCATCGACACCGCCGGCTCGCTGGCCCAGGCCTGGACCGACATGAACGCGGCCGGCGTCAGGCGGATCTTTGCCGGCGACATCGCCTGAGGGGTGCAATGCAGAGGCTGGGCCTGGGGGTGTTGCTGATCGTCGCTCTGGGTGCTCCGGCCGCGGCCGAAGACCTCTCGCCCGCGGCCGACCGCCTGCTCTGGTGCGGCAGCGCGCTCTACTGGCTGAGCGCCGACGCCTATGACGCCGGCAACCATGCCGAGGGCGACCAGTACGGTGCGTGGTCCGAGGACCTGGGCGGCCGGGCCGACCTGATGCTGCAGTCGGAAGGCAAGGACGCGGCGGCGATCGGCGCCATTCGCGACGAGTACGACAACCGGGTGATCGGGGAAATGGGCAAGCCGGGCGCGAGATATGACGTCACCGCCTGCCCCGACCTCGCGACGCAGTAGCGGGCGGCCTGCCGGGAGGGGAGCATGCTGGAAGGGACGTGCCACTGCGGCGCCGCGAGCTGGCGTTTCGACGCCGAGCCGGAAGGCGCGACCGCCTGCAACTGCACCATCTGCCGCCGCCACGGGGCGCTCTGGATCTACGGCCACGAGGGCGTCGACGTGACGGCCACAGGACCGACCAGCGCCTATACCCGGGGCGAGGCCCATCTCGCCTTCCACTTCTGCGCCGTCTGCGGTTGCGTGGTCTACTGGCGCGGGCTGATGCCGGAGCCGGACGGCCGCCGGCGCATGGCGGTCAACGTGCGGCTGGCCGAGCCCGGCACCGTGGCGCACCTGCCCATCGACCACTTCGACGGGCTCGACACCTTCACCGACCTGCCGCGCGATGGCCGCACCGTCCGGGACATGTGGTCCTGACGAAAAAGGGCGCCCCGCGGCGCCCCTTGAAAATCCGATGGCAGGCCTGTGTGTCAGGCGCTCTTGTCGACGCTGCCTTCGGCCGGCTGGCCGGTGGCGCCGCCACCCTTGGCGACACCCACCATGGCGGGCCTGAGCACGCGGTCGCCGATGGCGAAACCGGCCTGCACCACCTGCACCACCGTGCCCTCGGGGCGCGTCGGATCGGGGACCTCGAACATCGCCTGGTGCTTGTGCGGATCGAACTTCTGGCCTTCGGCCTCGATCGGCTTGACTCCGTGCTTGGCGAGCAGGCGCTGCATCTCGCGCTCGGTCATCTCGATGCCCTCGATCAGCGACTTGGTCGTCGGATCGGAGCTGTTGCGCGTCTCGGCCGGCAGGATCGTCAGGGCGCGCGAGAGCGAATCGGTGGCCGTCAGCATGTCGCGGGCAAAGCCCGAGATGGCATAGGACCGCGTATCGGCGATCTCGCGCTCGGTGCGCTTGCGCAGGTTCTCCATCTCGGCGACCGTGCGCAGCAGCTTGTCGCGGAGCTCGGCATTCTCGGCCCGCAGGGCCTCCAGCGGATCCTGTGCGTCCGCTTCGGGGGTTGCGGTATCCTCGGCACCCTGGGCTTCAGTCGCGGCGGCGGTCGCAGCGGCCTTGTCGTCTTCGGGCTTGCTCGTTTCGTCGTTCATTGGTGACCTTGGATGCTTGTCGCTGTGCGTTTGCCCCGCATATCGGCCAATGAGGCACAAGATTCAAGCCTCGGCAAAGGTTCCGCCGGCGCTCAACCTTTGCGGGCCATCATCGCCGACACGACATTGGCGGTGTAGTCGACCACCGGCACGATGCGGGCGTAGTTGAGCCGGGTCGGGCCGATGACGCCGAGCACGCCCACCACCTTCTGGTTCGCATCCTTGTAGGGCGACAGGATCACCGACGAGCCCGACAGCGAGAACAGCTTGTTCTCCGAGCCGATGAAGATCTTCACCCCCTGCGCCTGCTCGGTGTCGCCGAGCAGCTCGATCAGCCCGTCGCGGCTCTCCAGCTCCTCGAACAGCTGGCGCACGCGCTGCAGTTCCTCGGACGCCATGGTGTCGTTGATGAGGTTGGCGCGCCCCCTGACGATCACCGTCGGCGCCGCCGAGGCGCCGTCGCTGGAGAGCGTGGCGAGGCCGGCCTCGACCAGCTTGTGGGTCAGCTCGTCCAGTTCGTGCTGGGTCTGGATGCGCTGCGCGTGCAGCGTTCTCAGCGTCTCTCCGATGGTCTTGCCGACCGCGAAATGCGCGAGGTAGTTGGACGCCTGCGCCAGGGCGCTCGCCGTCAGCCCCGGCGGCAGCGGCATGATCCGGTTCTCGACCGAGCCGTCCTCGCCCACCAGCACCACCATGGCGCGCTCGGCATCGAGGCGGATGAACTCGATGTGCTTGAGCACGAGGTCGGACTTGCTCGCGATGACGACGCCGGCCCCGTGGCTGAGCCCGCTGAGCAGCTGGCTCGCCTCGGTCAGGAGGTCCTCGACCTGCCCGAAGGCGGCCGGGCCCTCGATCTGCTTGGCGATCTGGGTCCGCTCGTCCTCGTTGACCGCCCCCACCTCGAGCATGGCGTCGACGAAGAAGCGCAGGCCCTGCTGGGTGGGCAGCCGCCCGGCCGAGGTGTGCGGTGCCGCGATCAGCCCCAGGTCCTCGAGGTCGGCCATGACGTTGCGCACCGAAGCGGGGCTCAGCCCCACGCTCAGCATGCGGGCGAGGTCGCGCGAGGCGACCGGCGCGCCGGTTTCGAGATAACGCTCGACAAGTTTTCTGAAAATGTCCTGGCTGCGTGCGTTAAGCACCGCGAGGACGTCTTCCGGGGCTTTGCTGCGATCGACCATGTTCACCATTTAGGGCGAAAGCCGTGTGCCGCCAAGCGGCCTCGCCTTGTTCCGGGCCACGGTGAGGGTTAAGAGGCGGTTAACGACTTTCTTCTTTACGGTGATTTGAACCCATGCGGCCTTCCGGACGCCAGCCTGACCAGATGCGGGCTGTGACCCTCGAGCGCAACGTCTCTCCCAAGGCCGAGGGCAGCTGCCTCGTCGCCTTCGGCGGCACGCGCGTCTATGTGACCGCGACGGTCGAGACGACGCTCCCCTCCTGGCGCCGCGGCTCCGGCCTCGGCTGGGTCACCGCCGAATACGGCATGCTGCCGCGCTCCACCGACACCCGCACCCGCCGCGAGGCGGCGGCCGGCAAGCAGTCGGGCCGCACCCAGGAGATCCAGCGCCTGATCGGCCGCAGCCTGCGCGCCGTCGTCGACATGCAGGCGCTGGGCGAGAACCAGATCACCATCGACTGCGACGTGCTCGAGGCCGATGGCGGCACCCGCACCGCGGCGATCACCGGCGCCTACGTGGCGATGGCCGATGCCATCGCCTGGCTCAAGGAGCGCCGCCTCACCCGGGCCGAGCCGCTGCGCGACTCGGTGGCCGCGATCAGCTGCGGCATCTATCGCGGCACGCCCGTGCTCGACCTCGACTATCTCGAGGACGTCGAGGCCCATACCGACGCCAACTTCGTGCTCACCGGTTCGGGCAAGTTCGTCGAGATCCAGGGCACGGCCGAGCAGGAGCCCTTCAGCCGCGAGGAGCTGAACCAGCTGATGGCGCTGGCCGAGAAGGGCATCGCCGACCTCACCCTCCTGCAGAAGGCGGCACTCGCGTAATGGCCGGCAAGCTCACATTGCGGCGTGGCGACCGGCTGGTGCTGGCGACCCACAATGCGGGCAAGCTCCGGGAGTTCAAGGAACTGCTCGAGGGCTTCGGGCTGGACATCGTCTCGGCCGGCGAACTCTGCCTGCCCGAACCCGAAGAGACCGGCACCACCTTCGTCGAGAATGCCCGCATCAAGGCGCACGCCGCCGCCGCGGCCGCGAACTGCATCGCGCTGGCCGACGACTCCGGCCTTGCCGTCGACGCGCTCGGCGGCCAGCCCGGCGTCTACACCGCCAACTGGGCCGAGACGGCCAACGGCCGCGACTTCTCGGTCGGCATGCGCCGCGTCGAGGACGCGCTGCAGGCGGCCGGAGCGCAGGGGCCTGCCGAGCGGCACGGCTCGTTCAATGCCACGCTCTGCCTTGCGCATCCGGACGGGCGCGACCAGCTTTATGTGGGCAAGGTCGAGGGCACCATCGTCTGGCCGCCCCGCGGCAGCCTCGGCCATGGCTTCGATCCGGTCTTCATGCCGCAGGGATACGACATCACCTTCGGCGAGATGCCGCCCGAGACCAAGCACTCCTGGTCCCCCGGCAAGGTGGGGCTGAGCCATCGGGCCCGCGCCTTCGCGCAGTTCGTCGAAGATGTCCTTGGAGGCGGCGTTGAGCACTGAAAGCCTGGGACACAATTCGGTCGACCCGCGCTCGAACGGTCTGTTCGGCGTCTACGTGCACTGGCCCTTCTGCGCCGCCAAGTGCCCCTATTGCGACTTCAACTCGCATGTCCATCGCGGCGAGTTCGACGAGCCGGCCTATGTCGAGGCCTATCGGCAGGAGCTCGCCCACTTCGCCCGCGACACGCAGGGCCGGACCGTGCAGTCGATCTTCTTCGGCGGCGGCACCCCCTCGCTGATGGACCCGCGCTCGGTCGAGGCGATCCTCGATGCCATCGCCGGCCACTGGACCATCGATCCGCGCGTCGAGATCACGCTCGAGGCCAACCCGACCTCGGTCGAGGCCGACCGCTTCCATGGCTATCGCAGCGCCGGGGTGAACCGGGTGTCGCTCGGCGTGCAGTCGCTGCGCGAGGGACCGCTGGCCGAACTGGGCCGGCGCCACACCGTCGACGAGGCGATCGCGGCGGTGCGGCTGGCGCAGTCGATCTTCCCGCGCTCGAGCTTTGACCTCATCTACTCGCGCCCGCGCCAGACCCTCGCGGACTGGGAGGACGAACTGACGGACGCGCTGTGGCTCGCCGAGCCCGGGCACCTGTCGCTCTACCAGCTCACCATCGAGATGGGCACGCGCTACTACGACCTGTTCCAGGCCGGCAAGCTGAAGATGCCGGACGAGGACCTGAGCGCCGACTTCTACGAGCTGACCCAGGAACTGACGCACAAGGCCGGCCTGCCGGCCTACGAGATTTCCAACCATGCCCGCCCCGGGCAGGAGAGCCGGCATAACCTGATATACTGGCGCTATGGCGAGTATGTCGGCGTCGGTCCCGGCGCGCACGGGCGGCTGCTGATCAACAACCAGCGCCACGCCACCGTGACCGAGAAGATGCCCTTCGACTGGCAGCGCAAGGTCATGGCCCGCGGCCACGGCCTCGTCACCGACGACATCCTGACCTGGGAGGAGGAGGGCGACGAGATGCTGGTCATGGGCCTGCGCCTGCGCGAGGGCATCGATCCCCGCCGCTTCCAGCGCATTGCCGGCCGCGCCATCTCGGAGCGCCAGATCAACGAGCTGCGCGCCATCGGCTTCGTCGAGACCCTGCCCAACGGCTTCATCCGGGTCACCGACAAGGGCTGGCCGGTTCTGGACGCGGTGGTGGCCGACCTCGCGGCCTGACGGCTCGGCGACCCATCCGAAAGTGGGGCGGAGAGCCGCGGCCCGCGCCATTGCGCTGCCACCCGTAAACCGCTTTACTAAGGGCTTGCAGCCTAGCGGAAAGCGTCCATGAGCCTGCCCGACGACCTGATTCTCTCGCCGGAAGACGAAGTCTCCATCCGCCAGCACCTGACCCTCGTGGCCCTCGGCAAGCGCCGGGCGGATCGCGTGATCGAGGTCGGCCGGCTGCTGGCGGTTCACTCGCGGCACTGGCTCGAGGACTACGAGATCGTCGTCTCCGGCCGTCGCATCGCCTATATCGGCCCGCGCGGCAGCTACCGGGGCGAGGTGAAGGAGCGCGTCAGCTATCCGGACCTCGCGGCCGTGCCTGGCTTCGGCGAAGTGCACAAGCACATCGAATCCACCCACATCACGCCCGAGTACGAGGCAGCCCTCGTCATTCCGCGCGGCAACACCTGGACCTGCGAGGCGAGCCACGAGTTCGCCAACGTCAACGGCGCCAGGAACCAGGAGTTCTGGCAGACCTCGCGGCTTGCCGGATCGCCGCTCAAGATCTTCATCCAGCCCGGCTCCGCCGTGCCGCCCTCGGCCTGGGAGGAATCGGGTGGCTACTACGGCTACGAGGAGCAGGCCGACTTCCTGCAGCACGACATGGGCACCGTCAGCCTCGACGAGGTGATGGACTGGCCCGCGGTGTGGAACCCCGAGAACCCCGGCTACCTGCGCATGTGGGGCATGATCGGCGCCACCATCGAGAAGCGCGGCGTGGTCGAGGGGCACGGCTCCGGCCTGATCGACCCGCACGACCTTTCCGCCTTCGCCGCCGCCGGCATCTCGTCCGACCACGAGGTCTGGGCCTTCGAGGAGGCCTGGCAGCGGCTGAGCCACGGTATCTTCACCGAGCTTCGCCCGTTCTCCTATGACGTCATAATGCCCCAGCTGATCGAGCGGCTCGCCGACTGGCAGAACGTCGCCTTCACCACCGACGACCGCTCGGCCACCGAGACGCTGGAGAAGGGCGCTTCGGACTACAATGTCCGCCTCGCCATCCAGTACGGCCTCGCGCCCGAGATCGCGATCCAGTGCGCGACCATCAATCCGGCCCGGCACATGCGCATCGACCAGTGGGTCGGCTCCATCGCGCCGGGACGCTTTGCCGATATCGTCCTGCTCGACGACGTGCAGACGCTCTCGATCCGGCATGTCTATGCCGACGGCCAGCTGATGTCGGAGGGCAAGCGCTTCATCGGCCCGCTGCCCAAGATCGAGTGGCCCGACTGGGCGCGAAAGACCATGAACATCGGCCGCAGCCTCGGCGCGGCCGACTTCGCCATCAAGGCGGCGCCCGGCCGCGATACCATGGAGGCGGCCGTGCTGCGGCCCTTCCACCACAACGAGGAATTCTGGGTCCGCACCCTGCCGGTAAGCGATGGGGAGGTACAGCGCGACACCTCCCAGCTCATCACCAAGTGGGCGCTGGTCGACCGCTATCGCGGCGACGGGGCGGTGGCGAAGATGTTCTGGGCCGGCTGCGGGCCGGTCGACCCCGACACCGCGCTCTGCTCCTCGGTCGCCCATGACAGTCACAACGTCTGGTGCGTCGGCTCCTCCGACGAGGCCATGGCCCGGGCCGTCAACCGGCTCCAGGAGATCGACGGCGGCTGGGTGCTGGTGCATCGCGGCGAAGTGGTCGCCGAGATGCGTTTCGAGGTCGGCGGGCTGATGACCGCCCGCCCGGCCGAGGACTACGACCGCGACATGCAGGCCTTCTACGCCGCCGCGGCCCGGGTCGAATGGATGTACCTCGCCGGCGGCGACAACCTCTGGAAGCCGGGCTTCCCCGAGCACCTGAAGTTCGCGACGCTCACCTGTTCGCCCTGGCGCTGGGTGCTGGTGGCGCCCAGCGAGGCCTGTCCGGAGGGCTTCGTCAACGTGCAGACCGGGGCGCAGCACCCGGTGGTGTGGTGAGCGGACGCGGCCGGACCGGCGCGGATGCCGCGGATTCACGTGAAACGCCCGCCCGGCCGGGGCCCTGGGCATGTCATCGGGCCGGTGCGCACGGGGGCAGCGTCCTCGCTCTCGACATCGATTTTTTCCGTCCCGCTCGTCGTTTCGATGAGCTGATCATAGGCCCCCTGGCGGGGGCGGGGACAGTTCGCCGAACTGGCCGCGAACCCGTTGAACTCATTGCGGATTTGTCCCGCCCCGCGCGCTGGACTGAGTGCGACGACGCCCCCGACGAAGGCGGGCCGGCAGGCATTTGCCCAGAAAGCGCCACAGGTTTGCCACAGACGTGAACGGATCCTGTCAGGTGTTCATGGAGCTCCCCGCATGCCCAAATCCGTCTACCTCGCCGGCCCTGAGGTGTTCCTCAGGAACGCCCGCGAGATCCTCGATCTGAAGATCGCGCTGACCCGGGAGGCGGGGCTCGTCCCCATCGCGCCCGGCGACCTCGAGATCCCCGAGTTCGAGAGCAAGCGCGAACTGGGGCTCGCCATCAGCGCCATCGACGAGAAGCTGATGAACGCGGCGGACGCGATCATCGCCAACCTCACCCCGTTCCGGGGCATCGCCGCCGACACCGGCACCTGCTTCGAGCTCGGCTACATGTGCGCCCAGGGCAAGCCCGCCTTCGCCTACACCAACGTCAAGGCGGACCACGGCGAGCGGACGCGCGCCTTCTTCGGGGGCGAGTGGTACGCCGACGAGGCGGGCATGCCGCGCGGTCCCGACCACATGATGATCGAGGACCTCGGCTTCGTGGACAACCTGATGATGCATGGCGGCGTCGTGAACCGCGGCGGCGAGGTCGTCGTCGGCGACGCCCCGGCGGGCGAGGAACTGACCGACATGACGGCCTTCAGGCGCGTGCTGGCAGTGGCGGCGCGCGCCCTCGGGTGATGTGGCGGAGGCGCCACCGCATGGGTCCCCGGGTCTTCGCCCGGGGATGACGGTGAGGGGGGCTGGTCCGGTGCGGAGGCGCGGGTACGTGTAGGCGGCATGTGCACCGACAGTGCAAATCGAACGCCGTCATCCCCGGGCTTGACCCGGGGACCCACACGATCTTTCCTCTGCGCATGGGCGGCTGGGTCTACATGCTCGCGAGCAGGCGCAACGGAACGCTCTATATCGGGGTGACCAGCAACCTCGTGCAGCGGGTCTGGCAGCATCGGGAAGGAGTGGTGCCCGGCTTCACGCGCGACCACGACGTGAAGCTGCTGGTCTGGTTCGAGGAGCACGGCCGCATCGAGGGCGCCATCCAGCGCGAGCACACCATGAAGCACTGGAAACGTGCGTGGAAGATCGACCTGATCGTTGCGGCCAATCCGGAGTGGCGTGACCTCTGGGACGACATCAACCAGCCGGTGTGACGCCATCGCATGGGTCCCCGGGTCTTCGCCCGGGGATGACGGTGGAGGGGGCTGGTCCGGTGCGGAACCGGGGCCCCGGCGCTTATGCGTCGGGGTGCTTGAACACCAGGGTGGCGTTGGTGCCGCCGAAGCCGAAGCTGTTGGACAGCGCGATGCCGATGTCGACGTTGTCGCGGCGCTGGCGCAGGATCGGCATGTCGGCGAAGGCCGGGTCCAGTTCCTCGATGTTGGCGCTCTCGCACAGGAACCGGTTCTGCATCATCAGGATGCAGTAGATCGACTCCTGCACGCCCGTCGCGCCCAGCGAGTGGCCGGTGAGCGACTTGGTGGCCGAGATCGGCGGGCAGTCCTCGCCCGACCCGAACACTTCGCGCACCGCTTCCATTTCCTTGAGGTCGCCGACCGGGGTCGAGGTGGCGTGCGGGTTGATGTAGTCGACCTTGCCCTTCACCGTCTCGAGCGCCTGCCGCATGCAGCGCACGGCGCCTTCGCCCGAGGGCGCGACCATGTCGTAGCCGTCCGAGGTCGCGCCATAGCCGACGAGCTCGGCATAGATGGTCGCGCCGCGCGCCTTGGCGTGCTCCAGTTCCTCGAGCACGAGGACACCGGCGCCGCCGGCGATGACGAAGCCGTCGCGCCTGGAATCATAGGCGCGCGAGGCCTTCTCGGGCGTCGCGTTGAAGTCGGTCGACATCGCGCCCATGGCGTCGAAGAGGTTGCTCAGCGACCAGTCGAGGTCCTCGTGGCCGCCGGCGAAGACGATGTCCTGCTTGCCCCACTGGATCTGCTCCATGCCGGCGCCGATGCAGTGCTTGGACGTCGCGCAGGCCGAGCTGATCGTGTAGTTGACGCCCTTGATGCCGAAGGGCGTGGCGAGCGTCGCCGAGGCGGTGGAGCTCATCGCCTTGGGTACGGCCAGCGGCCCGATGCGCTTGGGGCCCTTTTCGCGCGTGATGTCGGCGGCGTCGACCACGGTGCGGGTCGAGGGGCCGCCCGAGCCCATGATGATGCCGGTGCGCGGGTTCTGGATGTCGCTCTCTTCGAGGCCGGCGTTCGCAATGGCCTCCTGCATGGCGATGTAGTTCCACGCCGCGCCCTTGCCCATGAAGCGGGTGGTGCGGCGGTCCAGCACCTCGAACGGGTCGAGTTTGGGGGCGCCGTGCACCTGGCAGCGGAAGTTGAGGTCCGCGTAGTCCTGGGCGAAGACGATGCCGGGCTTCGCCTCCTTGAGGCTGACCAGCACCTCGTCGAGATTATTGCCGATCGAGGAAACGATCCCCATTCCGGTTACGACGACACGTCTCATATCAGGTATCCTCAGGCAGTCCGGTCAGGTGAAGAGCCCGACGCGCAGGCCGGCCATCTCATATATAATCTGGCCGTCGGCTTTTACCCAGCCGTCTGCGATGCCAAGCACCAGCTTGGACTTCATCACGCGCTTGATGTCGATGCCGTACTCGACGAGCTTCACGTCGTTGGTGATCTGGCCGGAGAACTTCACCTCGCCGCAGCCGAGCGCCCGGCCCTTGCCCGGCGACCCGTCCCAGCACAGGTAAAAGCCCAGCATCTGCCAGACCGCGTCGACGCCGAGGCAGCCCGGCATCACCGGGTCGCCGATGAAGTGGCACTGGAAGAACCACAGGTCCGGATTGACGTCGAGTTCGGCGCGCACCAGGCCCTTGCCGTGCGCCCCGCCCTCGCGGCTGATCTCGGTGATGCGGTTGAACATCAGCATCGGCGGGGCCGGAAGCTGCGCATAGCCCGCGCCGAACAGCTCGCCCTTGCCGCTCTGGATCAGCTCGTCATAGCCGTAGGCGTTCTTCCGATCCGTCATTGGCAGGTGCTCACTCCGTCTGTCATTGGGGTCCGTTACTAGAGAGGGTGCGACAGGGGGTCAAGCGGCGCCGGTGCCACGAGGCCGTGACCGGAGCCGCGACGGCGCGGCGCTTGTGCGTCAGGCACCCCAAAGTTATAAGCTGTCCACTTCACAGGGCCTGCCGCCAGGGGACCAGATGATCGACCGCAGCCTGCATAGCCGCCCCCTTCCGTCGCGTCGCCCCTGCCTCACCGCCGTGCTGCGCATGGCCGGCCTGCGGCCGACCCGGCAGCGCGTGGCGCTCGCCGAGCTGCTGTTCGGCGGCCATCACCGCCATGTCAGCGCCGAGCAGCTGCATGCCGAGGCGAGCCTCGCCAAGGTGAATGTCTCGCTCGCGACAATCTACAACAGCCTGCATCAGTTCCGCGAAGCCGGCCTGCTGCGCGAAGTGGCGATCGACGCCTCGCGCTCCTACTTCGATACCGACACCTCGGACCACCATCACTTCTACCTCGAGGACGAGCAGCGGGTGATCGACATCCCGTCCTCCTCGATCGTGATCCAGAACCTGCCCGCGCCGCCGCAGGGCATGGACATCACCCATGTCGACGTGGTCGTGCGGGTGAAGCGGAGCCGCAGCTAGCCGCGAACCGGCCGCAGACCGGCCGCCGCCGGCGCGGCTCAGTCGAACTGCTCGCCCTTGTAGACGCCCCAAAGCTCGTCCTGCTTCAGCCAGCCGTCGAAGCTCTGCGGCCCGCCGTTGACCGGCTGGGTGGTGGCGACGACGCGGCACCAGGTGCCGGTGCATTCGCGGATGTCGACGCGGAAATTGGGGGTGAGCCAGGCCCGCACGGCGGCGCTCTCGTCGGCCGAGCGCAGCAGCGCGACCTGCTCGTCCGGCGCCTTCCACGGCGCCACCAGCCCGGCCCGCTTGCCGACGAGGAGGTTCTGGTGCAGCCAGCCTTCCGAGCCGTCGACGTCGCGGATCTTCCGCCAGGTGTCGAACTCCTGGATGATCTCGACCGGCGTGCCGGCCTTCACGTAGACCCAGGCCACGTCATATCTCGTGCCCGGCCCGACCCGCACGTTGATGGGGGTCGAGCGCGTCGAGACGAATCGCGGCAGCGGCAGGCCGCTGGGGCCTTCCGCCGCGAGGGCGGCAGGGGCGGGGAGCGCGACGAGGCCGGCGAGGACGGCGCCGAGAATCGCGCCGATTCGCCACCCGGTAGAGCGCCTCGAAAGGAGCAGGGAGCTGACTGTGCCGAACATGACTTTGCAGGGGTGTGCTTTTTCCCTATCACTAGGCAAAAGACCTTAATGGTCGCTGAAAGGCACCACACTTGACCCTCAGCCGACCCCGGATATTCCTCACCCGGCGCCTGCCCGAGCAGATCGAGGCGCGCATGGCGACGCTGTTCGATGTGGACTGCAAGCCCGTCGACGGCATGCTCAGCACCGACGCCATCATCGCCGGCGCCGAGGGCCGCGACGTGCTCGTCACCTCGATCAACGACCCGATCGACGCCGGCCTGATCGCGCGCCTGCCGCGCTCGGTGCGGCTGATCGCCCAGTTCGGCAATGGCTACGACAACATCGACATCGAGGCGGCCTACGCGGCCGGGCTGACCGTCACCAACACGCCCTCGGTGCTGACCGACGACACCGCCGACATGGCGGTGATGCTGATGCTGGCGCTGCCGCGCCGCCTCGTCGAAGGCGCGGGCGTGCTGCCCGCCACGGGGGAATGGCCGGGCTGGTCGCCGACCTGGATGCTCGGGCGTCGCCTCAAGGGCAAGGCGCTCGGCATCGTCGGCATGGGCCGGATCGGCACCGCCGTCGCGACCCGGGCCCGCAGCTTCGGCCTCGCCATCCACTATTTCTCGCGCCAGCGCCGGCCGCCGCAGGTCGAGGAGGCGCTGGGCGCGATCTACTGGGACTCGCTCGACGACATGCTCGGCGCGGTGGATATCGTCTCGCTCCACACGCCGCTGACGCGCGCCACCCAGCACATCCTCAGCGCCGAGCGGCTGGCCCGCATGCGGCAGGACGCCTGGGTGGTGAACGTGTCGCGCTCCGAACTGCTCGACGAGGCGGCGCTCATCGCCGAGATCGAGAAGGGGCACCTGTCGGGCGCCGCGCTCGACGTGTTCGACAACCGCCACGGCGTCGATCCGCGCCTGCTGCAGCTCGCGCGCGACAACCGCGTCGTGCTCACCGCCCACATGGCTTCGGCGACGCTGGAGGCCCGGCTCGAGATGGGCGAGACGGTGATCGTCAACATCCGTGCCTTCGTCGACGGCCACCAGCCGCCGCACCGCGTGCTCCCCGAGGGGCCGGCCAAGCTGGCGCGCGGCTAGCTTCGCTCACGCGTCCGAGCCGCCGAGCTGCCGCAGCCGGCCTTCGAGGAAACGGCGCTCCGGCGCCTGCAGCGTCAGCTCCAGCGCCGCCGCGTAGGCCGCGCGCGCCTCCCCCGTCCGTCCCATCCGCCGCAGCAGGTCGGCCCGCGCCGCGTGGGCGTAGCGGAAGCCGGTGAGCTTGCCGGCCGAGAGCAGCGCGTCGATTTCGGCGAGGCCGTTCCCCGGCCCGTCCCGCATGGCGACGGCCACCGCCCGGTTGAGGGCGACGACCGGCGAGGCATCGGCCCGGGCCAGCAGGTCGTAGAGACCGACGATCTCGGCCCAGTCGGTCGCCGCCGCGCTCGGGGCGGTGGCATGGACGGCGGCGATCGCCGCTTCGATGACATAGCCGGTGAGCGGCCGCAGCCGCATCGCGGCCCGTGCGATGCGGGCGCCCTCGGCGATTTCGGCCCGGTCCCACAGGGTCCGGTCCTGGTCGGTGATCAGCACGAGGTCGCCGCTCGGGGTGGTGCGGGCCCGGCGGCGGGCATGGTTGAGCAGCATCAGCGCCAGGAGGCCCTCGACCTCGCTCTCGGGCCGCGGCAGCAGCGAGCGCAGCAGTCGCGCCAGCCGGATCGCCTCGGCGCAGAGGTCGACGCGCACCGCCGCCTCGCCGTGGCTCGCCGAATAGCCCTCGTTGAAGATCAGGTAGATGGTGCGCAGCACCGCATCGAGCCGGGCCAGCATCTGGCGCGGCTCGGGCACCTCGTAGGGCAGGGCAAGCTCGCGGATCCGGGCCTTGGCCCTGACGATGCGCTGCGCGATGGTGGTGGGCCGGGTGAGGTAGGCGGCGGCGATCTCCTCGGTCAGCAGCCCGCAGGTCTCGCGCAGGGTGAGCGCCACCTGCGCGTCGGGCGGCAGCTCGGGATGGCAGCAGGTGAAGATCAGCCGCAGCTGGTCGTCGGCGATGGGTTCGGCATCGGGGGCCATCTCGCCCTCCTCTGTCACGGCCAGGGTCTCCGCGATCCGGGTGAAGCGGGCCCGCCGGCGGATCCGGTCGATGGCCCTGAAGCGTCCGGCCGAAACGAGCCACGCGCGCGGATTGGCGGGCAGGCCGTCGCGCGGCCATTGCTCGGCTGCGGCGAGGAAGGCGTCGTTGAGCGCCTCCTCGGCGCGGTCGAAATCGCCGAGCAGCCGGATCAGCGTCGCCAGCACGTAGCGCGACTGCTCCCGCCAGGCCTTCTCGATGTCGCCGTTCCGCATCATCCCCGCGGCTGGTCGTGCACCGGAATCTCGTAGATCCCGCGCACTTCTATGGTGCCATACCTTGCCATCGGGACGCCCGAGGCGAGGCGGATGGCGTCGTTGAGGTCGCGCGCCTCGATGAGGAGGAAGCCGGCGAGCTGCTCCTTGGTCTCGATGAACGGTCCGTCGGTGACCGAGACCTGCCCGTCGCGCACCCGCACCAGCGCCGCGGTCTCCGGGGGCTGGAGCGCATTGGCGGTGACGAAGTTGCCGGACGCCGCCAGCTCGTCGTCATAGGCGAGCGAGTCGATGTCGAGCTGCCGCCCCTGCTCCTCGTCGAGCATCTGCGTAACGGCGGGGTCGTCGACATGCACGAGGCAGAGATATCTCATGGCGTTCCTCCGAAGTTCCATGAGCTGGTCGAACGGGGCGCTTCCGGCTCGACAGCGGCCTGTGCAACTGAGCCAGATTTTCATGCCGCTGTCGAATGGCGGGCATTTTAGCGATTTCCTGAGCGGTGCCTTCACCAGCCCGCTTCACCGCGCGCTAAGCGCTTTTCCCGATGCCCGACCGCGAGGGCCCCGATATCGGGCATGATTGCGGCAATCGAGGCAGCCTTGGGGGCTCCGCACGTGTTTGCCAGCTTCGAACGGATGAAGGAACGGACGCTGCCGCCACCTCCGGCGCGGCGCAACCGCATTCTCTCGGCCGCAACGGTCGTCCTGGTCTTTGCCCTGGTCGCGACCGCCATCGGCGGCTTCGTGCACGTGAGCACGCAGCAGCGCGCCATGGCCGACCTCAGGGCCCAGGCCCAGCAGCTGCGGACGGTTTACCAGGCGCTGACCGAGGCCGATGCCGCGACGCTGCACTACCTCAGCGGCGAGGCCGCCGTGCTGCCCTCGCAGCTGGCGCAGGTCGACCTGCTGGTCCGCGCCGGCGCCCCGATCCTGCGCGGCCTGGGGCCGGTCGACACGCTCACCGCCATCAACGTGCCGGCCGCCAGCGCCGTGGACGAGCTCGCCGGCACCTGGAGCCGGGCCATCGACCTCGGCCGGGCCGGCAAACCCGAGGCCGGCCGGGCGCTGCTCGTCCAGCAGCATACCGGCGCGACCGTCAGCGCCATCGGCGGCGAGGTGGAGCGCGTGCTGCGCGAGACCGACGAGCGCCTGCTCATGCATGACGACCGCATCCAGTTCGGCCTGATGCTGATCCTGCTGCTGCAGGTCGGGGCGGGCCTGCTCGCCATCCTCGGCCTGATCTACGCCTTCCGCTCGAGCCGCGGCGAGGCCGACAAGCGCGCCGCCGCGGTCGCCTCCGCCGACCGCTCGCGCGAGCAGGTGGCGCGCCTGTTCGAGATGGCCGACGTGCTGCAGTCGGCCTCGGACCATTCGGACGCCAACGCGGTGCTGAAGGCGACCGCCGCCGACCTCGTGCCGGGCTTTTCGGGCGCGCTCTACGTCTTCAACAATTCCCGCGACCGGCTGGTGCTCTCCACCACCTGGGGACGCGCCGAGAACGACGCGCTGCCCGAGATGATCAACCCCAACACCTGCTGGGGCCTGAAGCGCGGCAAGGCGCACATGAACCGCGGCGACGGCTCGAAGCTGTGCTGCGGCCACCATGTCGGCAGCGAGACGACGCTCGAGATCCCGATGATCGCGCGCGGCGAGATCGTCGGGCTGCTGCAGCTGTTTGCCGGGGGCGTTGCCGCCGAGCAGCGGCTCGAGGGCGTGATCGAACTCGGCTCCGCCCTCGCCGACGGCATGAGTCTGGCGCTCGCCAACATGGCGCTGCGCGAAAAGCTCCGCAACCAGGCGCTGCGCGACCCGCTCACCGGCCTCTACAACCGCCGCTACATGGAAGACTGCCTGCAGCGCTTCGTCCGCCTCGCCGAGCGCGAGAACCGCGAGGTGTCGCTGGTGATGGTCGACCTCGACCACTTCAAGCGGCTCAACGACGAGAACGGCCACGCATTCGGCGACCAGGTGCTGCGCGATGCCGCGATGGCGCTGACCGGCTCGTTGCGCGAGACCGACATCGTCTGCCGCTTCGGCGGCGAGGAACTGGTGGTGATCCTGCCCGATTGCCCGCTGGATCGCGCCGCCGACAAGGCCGAGGTGCTGCGCCTGCGCATCGAGGAGTTGAGCAACACGCACGGGGCCGAGATCAGCGCCTCGTTCGGCGTCGCCTCGCTGCCCCATACCTCGCAGAATGTCGGGGACCTGCTGTCGGCCGCCGACCAGGCGCTCTACAAGGCCAAGCAGGGCGGCCGCAACCAGGTGGCGCGGGCGCCGTTGCGGCCCTTCCGCGTCGACCGGATCGTCGAGGACGGCATCGAGACCTATCCGCGCGCCGCCGCGGAGTAGGGGGTCAGAGCCGGTCCAGCGCCATCTGGTTCTGCAGCTGCTGCAGCTGGAACTTCTGCTGCTGCATGTCGCGCTGCATCTTGCTCAGCTGCTGGTCCAGCATCTGCTTTTCGACATTCTGGTTGGTCGAGCGCGCCAGCTCGTCCTGGAGGCAGATCGTGCGCCCCAGCTGGTTGTCGCCGTAGTGGGTGGCGGCGGTATCGGGCGGCGCAAAGCAGTAGGCCTGGGCGCCCGAGGCGAGCGCGAGGAACAGGCCTATGGCAACGAGGGTTCTCATGCCCTCGAATCTGGTGCTTCGGCGCCCCGATCGCAAGTCACGATTGCGGGGGCGGGGCGCTGCTCCGCCGCACCACGAGCTCGACCGGCAGCACTTCGCGATGCACCCCGCCGTCGTTGTCGAGGATGGTGTGCACGGCGCGCCGCCCGATCTCGGCGATCGGCTGGGCGATGGTGGTCAGCGGCGGCGTGAAGGCCACCGCCTCCGGCACGTCGTCGAAGCCGACGATGGAAATGTCGCCCGGAACGCTCAGCCCGCGCCGCGCCAGCTCCTCGATGGCGAACATCGCCACCCGGTCCGACATGCACAGGATCGCCGTCGGCTGTCCGGCGGCGAGGATGTGGTCGAGCCCGCGCACGACGCTGTCGGCCGTGCTGCGCGTCTCGTAGATGGGGACCGATTCACGTGAAACGCCGTAGCGCGCCAGTTCCTCGAAATAGCCTCGGGCCCGGTCGCGCGAGGTCGAGTAGGTCGCGCCCGCGATGTGGTCGTCGTCCACCGGCCCTTCGCTGAAGTCCTCGAACTCGAGCGCCAGGATGCCGAAGCGGCGGTGGCCGAGATCGCCGAGGTGCCGCGCCGCCATGCGCGCCCCGGCGCGGTCGTCGACGCCGATCGCCGAGATGGTCTCGTCGGGCTTGCCCAGCGCCAGCGCCACGAACGGCAGCTGCCGCTCGCGCGTCAGCTCGACCAGCTTCTCGCCGTTCTCGATGCAGAGCAGCACGAAGCCGTCGACGAGCGCGCTCTGGATGTTCCAGCTCAGCCGTTCCTCGTTGAGCGCCGACACCAGCGCCAGCCCGGCGCCCCGGGCGTCGCAGACCTCGGCGATGCCGCGCATCAGCTCGCGCGCGAACGGATCCTCGAAATAGTACGAGAGCGGCTCGGCCGTGGCGACGCCGATGGCGTTGGCCTTGCCGGCCCGCAAGAGCCGGCCGCGCGGATCGGGCCCGGCATAGCCGAGCTGGCGCGCCGTCTCCCGCACCCGCTCGCGCACTTCCGGCCGGACCAGGTGGGGTCGACTGAACACGTTCGAGGCCGTCCCCTGCGATACGCCCGCGGCCTTCGCCACATCGGTGAGCCGCACCAGATCCCGTGCCATGTCCTGCCTTCGCTGCCGTCCCCACTCATATAGCAGCCCGATTGTATCGGTTCAAATACTGCTTGACAGTCGCCGCGCAAAGGTGCTTGTTTGAACCGATTCAAGCGGCCAGTGCGCTTGTTGATTGAATCGATTCAAGTCGAGGAGGGCTGTGATGATTCCCGCCAGCTATCTCTACAGGGATATTCTCGCCCGGCGTTGGGGCCGGGACTTCGAACGTGGCACCGACGCCCTCGTGTCGCCGGCCCACATCCTGCCCGAATGGCCTTCGCCATCCCGCCGGCACCCGGCGCGCGACGTCTTCGATCCGGCGCTGGGTTCGCGTCGCGACAGGTGATGCGAGGGTCGGGCGCCCGCCCTCCGCAACGGGGTGCGGGCGCTTCGTCCGGGCTAGCCGGGCCAGTCGCCGCTGTCGCGCAGCGCCTTCTCGCGGTCGAGCGCTTCGGCCGAGACCTCGTCGTAGATGAAGTCCTCGACTTCCGAGACGCGCCGGACCTCGACCTCGTCGCCCTCGGTCCACATCGGGATCTTCTTCACCCAGCCGACGGCCTCATCGAGCGAATCCGCCCGGATGATCCAGAAGCCGCCGATGAGTTCCTTGGCTTCGGTGAAGGGGCCGTCGCGCACTTCGAGCCGGCCGCCCTGCATGCGCACCTTCGCGCCGCTGGCGGATGGCTGCAGGCCCTCGCCGGCGAGCAGGACGCCCGCCGCCATCATCTCCTCGTTGAGCTTGCCCATCGCCGCCAGCATCTCGGGCGGCGGCGGCGGTGACGGCTCGGTTGTCCTGACGATGATCATGTAGCGCACGCGCGGTCTCCCTCTTCGAAACCGCAAGCCTGCACCAGCACGGGCCAGAAATGAAGCCCGCAGCGGCTCGTGCGGCCGTCAGGCGACGGCGGGCAGCTCGAGGCCGTCCTGCAGCGCGACGAGGCGCTCTTCCATGCGTTCGGCCAGCTCGCCCTCGTAGCGGCCATGGCGGAAGCCGGTGATGATCGTGATGATCTCGGCCCGGCGCGCCTCGTAGTGCGCCTGCGGCTCGTCGTAGAAGCGTTCCACCCGGATGGCGGGCCAGATCTCGTCGGACATCGCGGCAAACCCTGTCGCTTGGCAATGGGGCAAGCCTAGGCGAGCGAAATTAGACGCGATTGAGCGTTTGGTTAGAATTTGGAGAGAAGCCCGCTAGCCGTCCCGCAGCATGTAGCCGACGCCGCGCACGGTCTGGATCAGCGAGGGCTCGCCGGTGTCGATCTTGGCCCGCAGGTAGCGCACGTAGACATCGACGATCTTGGTGCCGGGATCGTAGCCGTATTCCCACACGTTGCTGAGCAGCCGCTCGCGGCTCACCACCTTGCCGGCATTGGCCATCAGGAACCGCAGCAGGTCGAACTCCCGCACCGTCAGGTTGACCGGCGTGCCGTCGCGGCTCACCTGCCGGGTCTGCGGGTCGAGCACCAGCGGCCCGCACCTCAGTGCCGCCTCCTGCGTCACCTCGCCGCGCCGCCGGCCGAGCGCCAGCAGCCGGGCCAGCAGCTCGTCGAAGGCGAAGGGCTTGGTCAGGTAGTCGTCGGCGCCCCCCTTCAGCCCCTCGATCTTGTCGGCGAGGCTGTCCTTGGCGGTCAGCATCAGGATCATCGCGCCGCGCCGCTCCTCGCGCAGCAGCCGCGCCATCTCGAGCCCGTCGACATAGGGCAGCATGCGATCGAGGACGAGGATGTCGAAATCGTCCTGGCGCGCCCTTTCGAGCCCGTCGCGCCCGTCATGCTCGACGCTCACCTGGTAGCCCTCGGCGCTGAGCCCGCGCTCGAGGAAGGAGGCAATGCGGCGGTCGTCCTCGACGACGAGAATCTTCATGGCCCAGCTCCCGCCGCCGGCAGCGTTATGGTCAGCACCGCGCCGCCCTCGGGCCGGTTGTCGAGCTCGATCGTGCCATGGTGCCGCTCGACGATGTCGCGGGCGATGGCGAGGCCGATCCCCAGTCCCTGGTTCATCAGCTCGGCCTCCTTGCTGCCGCGGAAGAAGCGCTCGAAGACGTGCGGCCGGTCCTCAGGGGTGACGCCCGGCCCCTCGTCGGCGATGGCCACCGCCAACGAGCCGCCCTCGCGGCTGGTGCGCACCGTGATCCGGCTCCCCGGCGGCGCGTGCCTGACCGCATTGTCGAGCGCGATGGTGAGCGCCTGGCGCAGGCGGCGGAAATCCGCATCGACGAGCGCCCCGTCGTCGCCGAGCTCGGTGACGACGCGCACCTCGCGCGGCTCCGCCAGCACCTGGCCCTCGGCGGTCGCCGCCGCGACGACATCCTCGAGCCGCACTTCGGCGGGCTGGTGCTGCTGGCTCTCGGCGTCGGTGCGGGCATAGGCGATGAGGTCGTCGAGCAGGCTCGAGAGCTCCACCGACTGGCCCCTGATGCGTTCGAGCGCGGACGTGAGCTCGGCTTCGCTGCTCCTGCCGCGCAGCGCCACGTCGGCCTCGCCGCGCAGCACCGTGAGCGGCGTGCGCAGCTCGTGGCTGACGTCGGCGAGGAACTGCGTGCGCTTGACGTCGATGGCCCGCAGCCGCGCGTTGGCCTCGGTCAGCTCGGCAGTCCGGCTCGCGATCTCGGCTTCGAGCCGGGCGTCGGAGCGGCTGACGGCGCGGCTGAGCAGGAGCCCGAGCAGCCCCAGCACGGCGGCCGAAAGCACGGCCAGCCCGGCGGCCGCGAAGACGATCGACGACTGGTCGCGCTGCACCGCGGCGAGTTCGGTCGCCACTTCCTTGCGCTCGTCGGCCAGCGCTCCGTCGATCAGCGGCTGCAGCTCGTTGGCGAGCCGGAAGGCGACGTCGCGCCCGTAGAGCGCGCTCGCCTGCGCCGCATTGCCGTCGCGCGCCGCCGCCAGCGCCCGCGCCGCCGACGCGTCGATCGCGTGGTAGAGCTCGATCATGCGGCGCACGTCCTCGAGCTCGATCATCCCGGACTGGATGTTGCCGCGGCTCAGCGCCGCCAGTTCCTCCCGCGTCGCCCGGGTCAGCCGCGCGAAGGTCCGTTCCATGGCGATGCGCGCGCCCTGAACGTTAGGCATGTTGCTGCGGCCCAGCAGCAGCGCCGCCGCGATCTCCCTGCCATAGGCGTTGGCGCGCCCGTCGAGCTCGGCGATGACCTCGAAGCGGCGGTGCACCGCATCGACGCGGTTGACGTAGTGGTCGGCGAGCGAGAGGCCGTAGGCCATCACGGCGATCATCGCGGCCAGCGAGACCAAGCTCGCCAGTCCAAGTCCGATGATTCGCCCCCGCACCGTCACGATCGATACATTTCTCCTGCCTGCCCTCCCATCTCTAGCCGGGGGAGGCAGCGAATCAAGAGCCGCGCCGCAATGCTCGTCATTGGCGCCGCCCGCCGCGCGCCCGTGTCGCACCTCGTCGCGGCCCGGCGGATGAAAGGCGGGGTTAACCCTTCGGTCGCCGCTGCCGTGCATCCTCGATTGCATCCTGCGCCCGGGCCGGGGACACTCGGCCGGCGTCTGCAACGGCATCCGGGGAGGTCAGCCATGTACACATCGATTCTCGCAGCGACGGACGGGACGGACGTGGCCGCCAACGCCGCGCGCCACGCCGCCTATCTCGCGCGCACCCTCGGCGCCCGGCTGACCTTCGTCACCGTCACCGAGCAGGCCCCGACCATCGCCGCTCCCGAGATCGGCTGGTCCGTGCCGCACTCGGTCTTCGACGAAATCCGCAAGGCCCGCGTCGAATCGAGCCGCGCCACCCTCGATGCCGCCGTGAAGGCGTCGGGCCTGCCGGCCAAGTCGCTGCATGTCGAGAACCACTCGCCCTTCGAGGGCATCCTGATCGCCGCCGAGGAGGTGGGCGCCGACCTGATCGTGCTCGGCTCGCACGGCCATCGCGGCCTCGAGCGGCTGATCCTGGGCAGCCAGGCCCAGAAGGTGCTGACGCTGTCGAAGGTCCCGGTCCTCGTGGTCAAGCCCCAGCCGGCCTGACCCACAAAGGCAGCGCCAATACCGAGCATTGCCAGCTTGGGCCCCGGTTGATGCCAATCTCCCGCGATTACCAACATGGGAGATTATCATGCGGAATGTTCTCGCCTCGGGCCTCGTGCTGGCCGCGCTGAGCGGCGCCGCCGTCGCGGCCGACAAGGTCCAGATCGGCGACAGGGGCGTGTTCCCCGAGAGCATCACCTCGACCGCCGACGGCACGCTGATCGCGGGCAGCATCGGCACCGGCCAGATCTACCGTGCCGCTCCCGGCGCGGCGACCGCCGAGCCGTGGATCGCGCCGGTGACCGAGGGTCCGACGGCAGTGTTCGGCGTCTATGCCGACGAGGCGAACGGCACGCTCTGGGCCTGCTACTCCGACATCGCGCTGTTTTCCGGCGCGCCGGCCAAGCCGTCGGTGCTGCGCAGCTTCGAGCTCGCCAGCGGCGCCGAGAAGTCGGCCGTTTCGCTCGGCGACAACACCTTCTGCAACGACATCGCGACCACTGCGGACGGCACGGCCTATGCCGCCGACACCGCCGGCGCGCAGGTCTTCAGGGTCGCGCCCGGCGCGGCAACGGCCCAGGTGCTGATCAAGGACGAGGCGCTGGCCAGCGTCGACGGGCTGAGCTTCGGGCCGGACGGCTCGCTCTACCTGAACGGCGTTTCGACCAACAAGCTGTTCCGCCTCGCCATGAACGCCGACGGCACCGCCGGCGCGCTCACCGAACTCGCCCTCTCCGAGGAGATCAAGGGCCCCGACGGCATGCGCTTCGGCGAGGACGGCGTGCTCTACCTCGCCCAGAACGCGGCCGCCAAGGTGAGCGCCGTGACCTTCGAGGGCGACAAGGCGATCCTCAGGGACGTCGGCACCGGCGAATGGGATTCGATGGTCGCCGTCACCAAGGTCGGCTCCACCCTGTGGGCCCTCGACGCCAAGCTCTCCAAGCTCGGCTCGGAAGAGGATCCGGGCGCCTTCTACGCCTATCCCGTCGCGCTGCAGTAAGCCGCGACGAGCAAAGCAAAAGGCCCGGGATCGCTCCCGGGCCTTTTTCATGTGCCGCTGGCGGACCGCTTATTCGGCGGTCTCTTCCCGGGCGCGTTCCTTGCCGGTCTCCTGGTCGACGACCTTCATCGACAGCTTGACCTTGCCGCGATCATCGAAGCCGAGCAGCTTGACCCAGACCTTGTCGCCTTCCTTGACCACGTCGGTGGTCTTGGCGACGCGCTGGTCGGCCAGCTGGCTGATGTGGACGAGGCCGTCCTTGGCGCCGAAGAAGTTCACGAACGCGCCGAAATCGGCGGTCTTGACCACGGTGCCCTGGTAGATGGCGCCCAGTTCCGGCTCGTCGGTGATGCCCTTGATCCACTGGATCGCGGCGTCGATCGCCTTGCCGTCCGAGGACGAGACCTTGACGGTGCCGTCGTCGTTGATGTCGATCTTGGCGCCGGTCTTCTCGACGATCTCGCGGATCACCTTGCCGCCGGTGCCGATCACTTCGCGGATCTTGTCGGTCGGGATGGTGATGGTCTCGATGCGCG
>JAEYZJ010000100.1 GCA_023430705.1 Pseudomonadota bacterium
GCGTTCAGTTCCGTCGTGGTGCCCGCCTCGATACAGACCGCGGCCCCGCCCAGCCCGGAGGCGGAGGTGATGCCGTCGGCCTTGCGGACGACGAAGCCCTGCCCGTCGTAGAACAGCGTGCTCACGAACATCAGGCCCAGCGTGGTGTCGCGGGTCATGGTCCAGGTCGTGGTGCGCGCCAGCAGGTCGATCTCACCCGAGCTGAGGACCGTGAAGCGGTCCGACGAGGTCGTGGGGGTGAAGCGGACGGCGGTCGGGTCGTTGAAGATCGCCGCGGCGAGGGCGCGGCAATAGTCGACGTCGAGACCCGTCCAGTTGTTGTTCGCATCCGGCTGGCTGAAGCCGGGCACGCCTTCGGTGACGCCGCACTGCACGAACCCGCGCGACTTGACGTCGGCGAGCGTGTCGGCGAACGCGGAGGTCGCCGACAGGCCGAGAGCGGCCGTCGCGGCCAGCATAAGCAGTTGTTTCTTCATTGATTAAGCCTTTTCCCTGACCCTGTTTGCACGGGTAGCGTGGCCCCAAGCCTGCCCCCGGCGGCACCTCCGCCTTTGACGGCGTGAGGGATGCTGGTAAGCATCGAAGCGGCAATTGACGGATGCGTCAAGCACCATAGCGAGTTTGAGGCAGTAATCCTGACTGCTTTTTGTTCAGGAGGCCACGCGTGGCTGAGTTTTGGGCAGGACCTCAATGACTGATGACGAGCACTCCGGGGCGTACACATCCCCGGAAACGATCCTGACCCATTCGGGCCGCGCTTCCGACGAGCATCTGGGGTTCGTCAATGTCCCAGTTTTCCGGGGCTCCACCATCCTGTTCAAGACGCTTGACGAGCTTCAGGACTACAAGCGCCCGCATCGCTACGGCCGCAATGACAACCCGACCACCAACGCGCTCTGCCAACTGGTCTCCGAGCTCGAAGGGGCAGCCGGCACCGTCATCTGTCCGTCAGGACTTTCGGCCATCTCGACGGCACTGCTGTCGGTCGTCTCGGCCGGGGATGACGTGCTGATCACCGACTCCGCCTACGAGCCCACCCGCACTTTCAGTTCCGAAGGGCTGGGTCGGTTTGGCGTCACCGCGCGCTACTATGATCCCCGCATCGGGGCGGGCATCGCCTCGCTGATCCAGGACAACACGCGCGCCATCTTCGTCGAGACACCGGGCTCGCTGACCTTCGAGATGCAGGACCTGCCGGCCATCGTCGCTGCCGCGCGCGAGCGCGACGTCACGGTCATTGTCGACAACTCCTGGGCCTCGCCACTCCATCACTCTCCCCTCCGGCTCGGCGCCGACATGGTCATGCATGCCGCCACCAAGATGTTCGTCGGCCACTCCGACGCGATGGTCGGCACCGTCTCCGCCAACGAAAAGACCTGGACGCGGCTGCGCCGCACGCACCGCATCCTCGGGGTCGCCGTCTCACCCGACGACAGCTACCTGACGCTGCGCGGCATGCGTACGCTCGCACTGCGGATGAAGGAGCACAGTCGGGCCAGCGTCGCGTTCGCGGCATGGCTCGAACAGCAGCCGGGCGTCGCGAAGGTCTATCATCCCGCCCTGCCCTCGCACCCGGACCACGCGATCTTCGAGCGCGATTTCACGGGCTCGGGCAGCCTCTTTGCCTTCCGCCTCGCGGGCCGGCCGCGCGAAGCCCTCGCCGCCATGGTCAACGGCTTCCAGCTCTTCGGTATGGGCT
The DNA here is from genome assembly GCA_023430705.1 of Pseudomonadota bacterium. Lineage (GTDB taxonomy): Bacteria > Pseudomonadota > Alphaproteobacteria > Rhizobiales > Devosiaceae > Devosia_A. The sequence goes on from JAEYZJ010000100.1 coordinate 1,700, forward strand.
ACTCATGGGGCGGCTACGAAAGCCTCTGCCTGCCGTTCGATCCAGGCAACATCCGGACGGCGGTGCCATGGACGGAGGGCGGCCAGATGTTCCGCGTGCACGTGGGGCTCGAGGCGCTCGACGACCTGAAGGCAGACATGACCGCCGCGCTCGAGCGCTACAGCCGGGGCTAGGAGCGGCGGACGATGCCGCCGTCCCCGGTCTCGAACAACCAGCCGCGCGCCACGAAGAACCGGCGCACCGCGTAGGCCCCGAGCACGCCCAGCACTGCCCCCGCCGTGATGTCTGTGGGGTAGTGCTGGCCAAGGAACACGCGCGACAGCGAAACCAGCACGGCGAAGATCACTGCCGGCCAGAACGCCTTCGGCCAGAGGAAGGCGACCACCGCGGCCAGCGCGAACGAGGTCGTCGCGTGACCCGAAGGAAAACTCTGGTAGTCGTACGCGCCCCAGTTCAGCGGATTGAATGTCAGCGGCGCGTCCTCGGTCCAGGTCGCCGGACGGCCGCGTCCGAACACCCGCTTGAGCACCGCCGCGATCAGCCCCGGAAAGCCGACGCCGGCGAAGATGAAACCGGTGACGGCGGCGAACTGGCGTGCGACCCGCTGTACTCGGTCGCGGGTCAACAGCGACACCAGCCAGCCCCCCAGGCACCCGAGGGCGGTCGGGATCAGGATCCAGTCCGATTCGCCCCAGCGCGTTATCCAGCGGAACACTCCCCGCACCGGCTCGGCGACCTCCTGGCCCCATGCGGAGATTCCGCGATCCGCGAGGTGGAGCACCAGGATCACGACGATGAAGCCGATGACGAAGGGAAGCGCGGTGCGGCGGCTGAGGCCGAGCGGCCAGGGTTTGCTGAGGTCAATCATGCAAAAGGTGTGCGGGAGAGCGCAGCGCCCGTCAACAGTGTGCCTCAAAGCCCGGCAATGCTTGCGCTTTGCAGCGAGTACGGATAACGGATTGGCGACAGTTCGGGGTATAGCTCAGTCTGGTAGAGCACCGGTTTTGGGAACCGGGGGTCGAGTGTTCGAATCACTCTGCCCCGACCACTGCAGCGCCCTTGGGCGCGCGACGTGACAAATGCCTGACGAGGAAGCGATGACGGCACGTATCTACCGCCCCGCACCCAACGCGATGCAGTCCGGCCGTGGCAAGTCGAAGGAATGGGTACTGGTGCACGAGCCGGCGGCCCCCCGCGAGATCGAGCCGCTCATGGGCTACACGGCCAGCGCCGATACCCGTGCCCAGATCCGTCTCACCTTCGACACGCTCGAGGAAGCTGAGGCCTATGCGCATCGCAACGGCATCGCCTATCAGGTGATGCCCGACCACAAGGCCAAGGTCCACAAGAACAACTACTCGGACAACTTCCGCTCCGACCGCAAGACCCCCTGGACCCATTGAGGCCCGGCGGAGTGCGACTGCTCCGCCTGTCTGTCGCATCGCTCGCGCTCGCCACCGGCCTCGCCACGCCCGCCTTTGCCGACCCGGCGCTCTGGAAGGTCAGCGACGCCGACAGCGACATCTACCTGTTCGGTTCGGTGCACGCCTTCACCCGCGAGGTCGACTGGCGCACGCCGCAGTTCGACGAGATTCTCGAAGCGGCGGACTACGTCTTCTTCGAGGTGGTGATGGATGTCGAAGCCTATTCGACCATCACCCAGATCACCCTCACCAAGGGCATGTTCGGCAACGGCGGAACGCTCGCTGATGTGCTGACGCCCGGCGAGCACGAGCGACTGGCCGCTGCCGCGGCTTCTGTCGGGGCCGACATGGCCATGCTGGACCGGATGCAGCCGTGGCTCGCGACCATGACGCTCGCCAATGCCGCAACGCCGCCAACCACCGCCGGGGTCGAAATCCTCGTCGACGCCGAGGTCGAACTCGCCCGCAAGCGCAGTCTCGAAACCGCGGGCGAGCAGATGAGCTTTCTGGCCGACATGACGATGAAGGACCAGGTCGACACGCTGGTCTCGATGGTCGAGGGCATCGAGAGCGGCGCCATCGCTCAGCTCGAGCCGATGCTCGAGGCGTGGGAGGACGGCGACACCGACCGGCTCGCCTTGGTGTTCGAGTCTCAGGTAACCGAGCGCGACGGCGTACTCTACGACCGGCTGCTGACGGAACGGAACAGCCGGTGGCTCACCCGGCTGGAGCAGCTTCTCGCGGATGATGACGAGTCCCTGGTGATCGTGGGGGCGGCCCACCTGATCGGCATCGCCGGCGTGCCGGCACTGCTTGAAGCAAAGGGCTA
>JAEYZJ010000208.1 GCA_023430705.1 Pseudomonadota bacterium
GGGCAGGGCCGACCTCGTCACGATGGCCGTCGAGGTGCCCATTGCCGACTATGGCAGGCTCGGCATCGAGGATTACATGGTGAGCCTCTACAACCAGCACACCGTGCAGCGGCTGCGGATCGCCGCAGCCGCCGGGCGCCATGACGTGCACGCGGTGCTTGCGGCGGCTGCGGCGGCGCTGCGGGCACTGTCCACCCCATAGGGACGGGCCCGGCGAACCGGCCGGACAACTCGATTACCCGCACCGGGGGCTCGGCCGCCGAAACGATCGCTGCGCTTCAGGTCCTGCTTCCGGCGGCTTCATCGAGCAGTTGCAGCAGCTTCAGCGTCGTCTGCCAGCTGCGGATCGTCATCGACTTGTAGAGCGGCGAGGCAACGATCTTGCTGAGGCGGCTCCTGGTCCGCTCGGCGCTCAGCCGCTGCGAGTAGATCACGCCCCTGCCGGGCCAGATCCGGTCCACCCCGTCGCGCGGCGCGAACACGCCCATCGCCTCGTCGATGTCGAGCCCCATGAGAAAGATGGCGTCGCTGTGATACTTGTCCGGCTCGTCCCCGAAGCCGCGGGGGCGGTTGTCCACGACCGCTTTCAGCTCGTCGTGGCGGAGCACCAGCACCCGGATCAGTTCGGTATCCAGCTTGAAGCCGGAACTTATCCCTGCCTCGACCTTCCGGGCGATCGTGCCGGCCGCGAGACCGGAGCGGAAGATGGCATTGCCGGACTGAATATAGGTGGCGACGTCCTCGAGGCCCGTTGCCTCGAGCATCTGCTTCAGCGCGGCCATCGGCAGCTTGTTCTTGCCGCCCACGTTGATGCCGCGCAGCAGGGCGAGATACGTGGTCTTGCCAGGCACTGCACCCTCCATGAAGCAAGGGCCGGGATCGCTCCCGGCCCTTCTGCTGTGTCAGCGCTTCTTCTTGTCCAGCTGGTGGTAGGCCCGGCGGGAGTGGAAGTCGCAGTACGGCTTGCCCTCGTCGGAGTGCTGGCCGCAGAAGTAGAAGTCCGGCGTCAGCGGGTCGCCGATCGGCCACTTGCAGGTGTGCTCGTTGAGCTGCAGCAGGCTGAGCCGCTGCTCCACCGGGATGTAGAGCTCTGCCACCTGCGGAGCCATATCCATCTCGACTGCGAATTCTTCTTCCATCTTGAGCGCCGTAGCGCCCTGGATGGCGCCGCCGGCGCCCGCGCTGATAGTGTTGCGGGTCTTCATTACAGTGCCGAGGCCGCTCGAACGCGACACGCTGGCGGGGGTCGAGACGCGACGGGCGGCCGGACGCGGTGCGCTGCGGACACGCGGCGCCGACGTCGCGGGCTTGGCGCGCCCCGAAAGTTTCAGGCGGTGCACCTTGCCGATCACTGCGTTACGGGTGACGCCTTCGCCAAGCACACCCGCAATCTGACTGGCGCTCAGCCCCTCAAGCCAAAGTTTCTTGAGCAGCTCGACGCGTTCTTCAGTCCAGCCCATCAAATCAAATGCTCCTAACCGCCAGTAGGGTGTGGGCAGACTCCTTGACCACGCCGTTGCCGCAACAACAGCCCAATACGCTACGCATCGTAGGTCTGAATGGTCCGCCACACGACATATCGTGTCCCAACGCCTTGATACTACACGGCTCGCGGAATCCGGTGCAAGCGTCGGGCGGGTTTTACACGGGGAAAACGCGGCGGGATTCAGGCGGCTGCGGGACGAACTCAAAGCCTGAGTCAAATCAGGCACTTGCTCCTGTCTATGGCCCTTTCCGTTGACTTAACTACTCCACAAAGGCATATGGAAAAGCCCGGAACGCGCCGCCTCAAGGTAGCGCGTTTTTGGTTTCTGTGGGGCTTTTGCAACAGTCCCTTCGCCAACTTTGAAAGGTGCGAACATGTCTGCGCTGTACGGCACGTATGCCCGGTCCAACCTCGCGTTCGAGCGGGGCGAGGGCGTGCGATTGTTCGCGCAGGATGGCACCGAGTACCTCGATTTTCACGCGGGCGTGGCGGTGAACGCGCTCGGCCACGGCGATCCCCACATGGTGGCGGCGCTCAAGGCCGCTGCCGAAAAGGTCTGGCACACGGCCAACACCTTCACCATCCCCGAGCAGGAGCGGCTCGGCCAGCGGCTCGTCGAGAACACCTTCGCCGACGCCTGCTTCTTCACCAACTCGGGCACCGAGGCCGTGGAGTGCGCGATCAAGACCGCCCGGCACTATTTCTGGGCCAAAGGCCAGTCCGACCGCTACGAGATCATTGCCTTCACCGGCTCCTTCCACGGCCGCACCATGGGCATGATCGCCGCGTCCGGCAACGAGCACTATCTCGAAGGCTTCGGCCCGCCGCTTCCCGGCTTCGTCCACGTCGATCCCAACGATCTCGCCGCCGTCGAGAAGGCGATCACGCCACGGACGGCCGGTATCCTCATCGAGCCGGTGCAGGGCGAGGGCGGCTGCACCGAGATGACCCCCGAGTTCATGCGCGGCCTGCGCGCCCTCTGCGACCGTCACGGCGTGCTCCTCATCCTCGACGAGGTGCAGTGCGGCTATGGCCGGACCGGCAGGTTCTTCGCCCACGAGTGGAGCGGCATCGCGCCTGACATCATGGCGGTGGCCAAGGGCATCGGGGCGGGCTTCCCGCTCGGCGCCTGCCTCGCCACGGCCGAGGTCGCCGGCTCCATGGTCCCGGGCACGCATGGCTCCACCTATGGCGGCAACCCGCTCGCCTGCGCCATCGGCAACGCCGTGCTCGACCGCATGCTGGCCCCCGGCTTCCTCGAGGAGGTCGACCGCATCGGCCAGCGCTTGAAGTGGCACCTCCAGCAGCTGGCCCAGCGCTTCCCGAACCAGGTTCTCGAACTGCGGGGCAGGGGACTGCTTGCCGGCATCCGCATCGCCACGCCGGTCCGCGACGTGGTGGCCAGGCTCCGCGACGAGCATCACCTGCTCGCCATGACCGCCAATGAGAACGTGTTGCGCCTGTTGCCCCCGCTCGTGGTCACCGAGGCCGACATCGAGGAGGCGATGGGCAAGCTCGCCGCCGTCTTCGAGCAGATCGAGGCAGAACAGGCCCACGCCTGACCGGGCCCCCGGTGTTTACGTTGACCTGGAGACGGTATCGGCAGGCGCACCAGCAGGAACCAGGCGCGCATGAAGGGCGGGAGACAGCCGCTCCCGCCCGGCGCGTTTTAGAAAAGGAGAGGTCTGATGACCGCTACCCCACCTAGGCACTTCCTCAATCTCGACGACTTCGACACCGCCACCCTGCGCGGCATGCTCAACCATGCCGTGGAACTCAAGGACCGCCTGAAGCAGGGCGATCGTCCCCAGCTCCTCAAGGACAAGGTGCTGGCCATGATCTTCGAGCGCCAGTCCACCCGTACCCGCGTTTCCTTCGACGTCGGCATGCGTCAGCTCGGCGGCCAGACGCTGATGTTGTCGGGTCAGGAGATGCAGCTGGCCCGCGAGGAGACCCTCTCCGACACCGCCAAGGTGATGAGCCGCTACGTCGATGCGATCATGATCCGCATCCTCACCCATGCCGACCTGATGGAACTGGCCGAAGCCGCCACGGTGCCGGTGATCAACGGTCTCACCCGCCGCGCCCACCCCTGCCAGGTCATGGCGGACGTGATGACGTTCGAGGAGCACCGCGGCAACATCAAGGGCGCCAGGGTCGCCTGGGTCGGCGACAGCAACAACGTGCTCGCCAGCTGGGTCAACGCTGCCGAGCTGTTCGGCGCCGAGCTTACCATCGCGGTGCCCGAGGAATATGCGCCTGAAAAGGACCTGCTCGCCGACATCCGCAAGGCTGGAGCTGCCGTCAGGCTGATCGAGGATCCCCAGGAGGCCGTCCGTGGCGCCAACCTCATCATCACCGACACCTGGGTGTCGATGGGCGACACCGACGCCGCCGAGCGCCGCCGGGCCTTGAAACCCTACCAGGTCAATTCCCATCTGATGAGCCTTGCCGACAAGGACGCGCTGTTCATGCACTGCCTGCCGGCGCACCGCGGCGACGAGGTGACCGATGAGGTCATAGACGGGCCGCAATCGGTGGTTTTTGATGAGGCCGAGAACCGGCTTCATGCCCAGAAGGCAATTCTGTGCTGGGCCCTGGGCCAGGACCGGCAGAACATCTAGCTCTGCGGCGCCGGCGCCCCGGCGGCCGTTCCGACGGCTTCATGTAGTACCGCCGCCACGCCAGGGCGTCGCTCCCGAGCCGATCGGGAGCTTTCGTTTTGGCACGCGACACACGGTGGACGGCAACCTTCCGGGCCGCCACCGACCAGATTGGATATTGACCATGACGCAGACTGGACTGAGCACCTATGGCCTCGACCGCCCGGAGTCGGGTGACGACGTCGTGGTGCCCTTCACCCTCGACCGGCTCGACAGCCGCGGCCGCATCGTGCGGCTCGGTCCTGCGCTCGACGCCATCCTGACCCGCCACAACTACCCCGAGCCCGTGGCGCGCCTCCTGGGCGAGGCCGTGGTGCTCGCCGCCCTGATCGGCTCCTCGCTCAAGTTCGAGGGTCGCTTCATCCTGCAGACCCAGACCGATGGTCCGGTCAACCTGATCGTCGTCGACCTCGATGCGCCGGACGGCCTGCGCGGCTACGCCCGCTTCGATGCCGATGCGGTGATGCAGGCGATCCAGCGCGGCGAGACTTCGCCGGCCCAGTTGCTCGGCAAGGGCCACCTGGCCATGACCGTCGACCAGGGGAGCCACATGGAACGCTACCAGGGCATCGTCGCGCTCGATGGCGGCACCCTCGAGGACGTGGCGCACGGCTACTTCCAGCAGTCCGAGCAGATTCCCACCCTCGTGCGGCTCGCGGTCGCCCAGCATTCGGTGCGCGGCGGCTCCAGCCCGCACTGGCGTGCCGGCGGGGCGCTTGTCCAGTTCCTGCCCCCGCACGGGCAGTCCGTCATGCCGGACCTGCCGGGTGACGGCGACTTCGACAATGCCGAGACCGCCGATCCGGACTTCGTCGAGGACGACAAGTGGACGACGACCCGGGCCTATCTCCAGACCGTCGCCGACGACGAGCTGGCCGATCCGGACCTCAGCGCCGAGCGGCTGCTGTTCCGCCTGTTCAACGAGCCTGGCGTCCGCGTCTTCGACCCGATGCCGCTCGAGGAGCGCTGCACCTGCTCGGCCGAGCGCATCGAGGCCATGCTGCGTGACAACTTCACCCCCGAGGAGCGCGAGGACATGGTGATCGACGGCGAGATCGAGGTGGTCTGCGAGTTCTGCTCGGCCGATTACCATTTCAAGCCGCACGAGTTCGAGGATCACACCTCGCACCAGCACTGAGTTGAAAGGCCCGCCTCGTGCGGGCCTTTTGCCGCCTACTCGCTGGCGAGCGCCACCACCGGGTCGAGCCGCGCCGCCGAGCGCGCCGGCATGAAGCCGAAGCCGACCCCGATCAGCGTCGAGGCGGCAAATGCCGCGATGATCGTGGCAGGCGAGTAGATGAAGCGCATGCCCGGAACCAGCTGCTCGATGGCAAAGCCGATCCCCAGTGACAGCAGCACCCCGATCAGCCCCCCAATCAGGCACACCAGCACCGCCTCGATCAGGAACTGCTGCATGATGTCGCCCTGGCGGGCGCCGACGGCCATGCGCACGCCGATCTCCCGCGTCCGCTCGCCCACCGACACCAGCATGATGTTCATCACGCCGATGCCGCCCACGATGAGCGAGATCACCGCGATCGCCGAGATCAGCAGCGACAGGGTCTGCGAGGTCGACTGGATCGTCTCCCGGATCGTGTCGGTGTTCATCAGGCTGAAGTCCGTCGTCCCGTGCCGCTGGTTCAGCAGCGCCTCGATCTCTCCCTGCGCCGCGGTGACGTCGGCGTCGTCCGCCACGCGCACCGTGATCGCCGACAGCCAGTTCTGCCCGAGGATGCGCGACATCGCGGTGGTGTAGGGCATCCAGATGTTGAGCGCGTTCGAGGGCGGGCCGAAGTTGTTGCTGCTCGCTTCCACGACGCCGATGATGCGCAGCGGCACGTTGCCCACCAGCACCACCTGGCCGATCGGGTCCTCCCCGCCGGTGAACAGCGTGTCGCGACCCTTGGTGTCGATCACCGCCTCCTGCGCCAGCGCCGCGACGCTGTCGGCATCAAAGCTCGTGCCCTCGGCGAAGTCCCGGTTGCTGACCCGGAAATAGTCGGGGCCCACCCCCTGGACCTGCGCGTTGGCCGAAACGTTCCGGTAGCGCACCGTGCCACCGCTCGACACTTGCGGGGTGACGCTGTCGGCGTAGGGCGCAGCAGCGATCGCTGCCGCGTCGGCGGGCACGAGCGTGCGGATCGCGTCCCGCCGCCTGTCGGCCGCGCTGGCGCCGGGCAGCACGTTGATCGTGTTGGTGCCGATCGAGCTGATCCGCTCGAGCACCGTCTGCTGCGTGCCCTGTCCCAGCGCCACGACCGACACCACCGAAGCGATGCCGATGATGATGCCGAGCATGGTGAGGAAAGTGCGCATCTGGTGGCTCGAAAGCGCGCGTACCGCCATCTGCATCGCCTCCATGCCGCGCTCGATGGTCTCGCGCCAGCGCGGCACGCGCTTCATCTCGACCGCCGCGCCCTGCGGGGGCGCTTCCGTCGATTTCCTGCGCCGGTCGGAAACGATCATGCCGTCGCTGATCTCGACGATGCGGTCGGCCTCGGCGGCAATCGAGGCGTCATGCGTCACGATGATCACCGTGTGGCCCTCGGCATGCAGCTCCTTGAGCAGCGCCAGCAGCTCCTTGCCGCTGCGCGAGTCGAGCGCCCCGGTCGGCTCGTCCGCGAGGATGATGTCGCCGCCGTTCATCAGCGCCCGCGCCACGCTGACGCGCTGCTGCTGCCCACCCGACAGCGCGTTCGGCCGGTGCGTCACGCGATCGGCGAGCCCCAGTCGCGCCAGCAGCTCCCGCGCCCGCTCGCGCCGCTCCGCCTTCTTGGCCCCGGCATAGATCGCCGGCACCTCGACATTCTCGACCGCATCGAGATCGGGCAGCAGCTGGTAGCGCTGGAAGATGAAGCCGAAATAGTCGCGCCGCAGTTCGGCCAGCTCGTCCGGCGTGAGCTTGCTCACGTCCCGGCCGGCGAAGCGGTACTGCCCGGTCCAGCCGTTGTCGAGGCAGCCGAGCACGTTCATGAGCGTCGACTTGCCTGATCCCGACTGGCCGATGATGGCCACCATCTCGCCGGCCTCGATGTCGAGGTCGATGTCCTTGAGGACCGCGATGCTTTCCGCCCCCGCCGGAAATTCGCGCCGCAGCTGCCGGACCGAAATCAGGGGCGCGCTCATGCCTGCGGCCTCAGCGCATCATCATGTCGGGCGGGGGACCGCCGCCGCCGGAAAAGATGCCGCCCCTCTGCCGGTTGTCGCTGTTGCCGGCCGAGCTCGGACCGGTCACCACCAGCTGGCCTTCCTCGAGTCCGGAGGTGATTTCAGCCGAAACCTTGTTGTCGATCCCCACCGTTACCTGCGTGGGCGTCACCCTCTCGGACACGGGGTCGAAGACCTGCACGGTGTAGCTCCCGTCCGGCTCGCGGGGGCCGAGCACCGAGGAGGGGACGAGAAGCACGTCCGTCGCCTCGTCCAGCACGATGGTCACCTGCGCCGTCATCGCGATGCGCAGCTTGTGATCCGGATTGTCCACGTCGAACAGCCCGTTGTAGTAGACCGCCGTGGAGGAACTGGTCGCGGCGTCGTTCGCGACCGACTCCGGGGCCGGCTCCACGTCGCGCAACGTGGCGGCGATCTTGGTGTCCGGCTCGCCCAGGATGGTGAAATAGACCCGCTGGCCCGGATGCACCCGCGGCACGTCCGCCTCGGAGATTTCGGCCTTGACCACCATCTCGTCGAGATTGGCGATCTTCACGATGGTCGGCGACGAGTTGGTGGCGTTCACCGACTGGCCGACCTCCACCGCGACGGCGACGACCGTGCCGTCCGAGGGGGCGACGATGCGCGTGCGGTCGAGGTTGAGTTCGGCGGACTCGACGTTGAGCTGCGCCTGCTTGATCTGGGCGTCCAGGGCCTTCAGCTGGCCCTCGGCCTGCTGCACGGCGAGTTCCGCCGCCTGCAGGTCCTTGTCCGAGACGATCTCCTGCGGCTTCAGCTTTTCCGCCCGCTCCAGCGCGACCTTGGCCTGGTCCAGCGTCGCCTGCTGGATCTCGCGCTGTGCCTCGACACTGGCGAGCGAAGCCTCCGCCGCCTTGACGGCATTTTCCTGGTTGAGGGAGTCGATCTCGGCAATGACCTCGCCGGCCTTCACCTCGTCGCCAAGCTGCACGTTCAGCGACTTGATGCGGCCCGAAACCTCGGCGCCCACGCTGACCAGCGAACTCGCCTCGATCGTGCCGGTGGCAAGCACCGTCTCCTCGATATCGCCGCGCACCACCGGCGTGGTGCGGGGAGGCTCGTCCTTTGCCGGTGCGCTGTAAACCACGAGGCCTGCGGCCGCCGTCACCAGCAGCACGAGCAGGACAATCCACTTCGCCCAACGCTTCATCACATCACCTCACCTCCTACAGATAGGAAGTGCGGGACCGGATTCCTCATCCGGGCCGCCTGAACCGGGTGAAATCTTGGAAAGGTTGGTCGCGGCGCCTCTCCCCGCGTGCCTCATGGCCGACGGGGAGGGGTCGGGTGGAATCAGGCCTGGTCGAGCGCGTAGGCGAGGTCCTTGATCAGGTCCTCGGTATTCTCGAGTCCTACCGACAGCCGAAGGAGGCCCGGGGTTACGCCGCTCTCGAGGCGCACTTCTTCGCTCAGCCGCTGGTGCGTGGTCGTGCGCGGGTGCGAGAGAATGGACTTGGCGTCGCCCAGGTTGTTGGAGATCAGGATCACCGCCAGCGCGTTGCCCAGCCTGAATGCGGCTTCCTGCCCACCCTTCACCTCGAACGCCACCAGCGTCGAACCGCCCGTCATCTGGCGCCTGGCGAGCTCGTACTGCGGGTGCGAGGGATGGTGCGGATACATGATCCGCTCGATCCTGGGATGGCTCGCGAGGAAGTCGGCGATCCTGCCGGCGCTCTCGGTCATCTGGCGCACCCGCAGCGGCATGGTCTCCAGCCCCTTCAGCAGCACCCAGGCGTTGAACGGCGACATCGACGGGCCGGTCTGGCGCAGCAGCGTATGCACGTCGCCGCCGATCAGCTCGTTCGAGCCCAGCACGAGCCCTCCCAGCACCCGGCCCTGGCCGTCGATGTGCTTGGTCGCCGAGTAGGTGACGAGGTCGGCGCCCAGTTCCAGCGGCTTCTGGTAGAGCGCCGTCGCGAACACGTTGTCGACGACGAGCTTTGCGCCATTGGCATGCGCGATCTCCGCCACGGCCTTGATGTCGACGAGTTCGAGCGTCGGGTTGCTCGGCGTTTCGATGAACACCAGCCTGGTGTTCGGCCGCATCGCGGCTTCGAAGTTCTTCGGGTCCCGCCCGTCGACCAGCGTCGAGGCGACGCCCCAGCGTGGCATGAACTCCTCCACCACGTAGCGGCAGCCGCCGAACAGCGCCCTCGCCGCGACGATGTGGTCGCCCGTCCGCACCTGGCTCATCACCGCCGCGGTCACCGCCGCCATGCCCGAGGCGAAGCCCCGCGCATCCTCGGCCCCCTCCAGCATGGCCATGCGCTTGAGCAGCACGTCGACCGTCGGGTTGCCGAAGCGCGAATAATTGTGCCCCGGGATGTCGCCCTTGAAGAGGCCCTCGGCGAACTCAGAGGTCGGATAGGAGTAGCCCGAGGTCAGGTACAGCGCCTCGCTGGTCTCGTTGAACTGGCTCCGCATGTTCCCGCCATGCACCAGTTGCGTCTCGGGTGACTGCTTGGCGGGATCGTTGAGCGGATTGTTCGACTTCGACATGGTATCCTCAGCGGACAAAAAAACCGGCACGCGAATAGCGGCCGGCTGCGTGGGTCCCTTTAGCGACTTGTTTTAGGTGGCTGCAATCAGACCGGCCAAATCACCACCGTGCGCCAATGCAAGTCGCGCACATCTGCGATATACGACCCAAGCCGTCTTGGCGTCAATCATCGAGGTTGCTAGGGACAGGGCATCAGGCTGCGGGGTAAGGTAGTGCAAAGCGAACTTTGGTCGACGGGCGTTTTTCCCGCCCGCTTCATCGAGCGGCTGGCGGCGAACGGCAACATCATTGCCGACCGCGCCTTCGATGCCGACCAGGTCCAGCCCGCCAGCCTCGACCTGCGGCTGGGCAAGGTCGCCTATCGCGTGCGCGCCAGTTTCCTGCCCGGCCCCGACCATACCGTTGCCGACCGCATCGACCGGCTGAAGCTGCACGAGCTCGACCTCACTGCCGGCGCCGTGCTCGAGCGCGGCTGCGTCTACCTGGTGCCGCTGCAGGAAAGCCTCGCTCTGCCCGAGAAGGTCTCCGCCGGCGCCAATCCCAAGAGCTCCACCGGCAGGCTCGACGTCTTCACCCGCGTCATCGGCGACTGCGCCCGCGGCTTCGACACGCTGCCCGCCGGCTATACCGGCCCGCTCTACCTCGAGATCAGTCCCCGCACCTTCCCGGTGCGCGTCCGCACCGGCTCCCGCCTCTCCCAGATGCGCTTCCGCGTCGGCGACAGCCGTCTCACGGTGCACGAGCACAAGTCGCTTCACAATGTCGAGACGCTGGTCTTCGATGCCAACGCCGAAGTCGGCGAGGGCGTGCTGCTGTCCATCGACCTCAAGGGCGACGGCCGCGGCGGCCTCATCGGCTTCCGCTCCAAGCGGCACACCCCGGTCATCGACATGGACATCAAGGATGCGCTCGATGTCCTCGACTACTGGGAGCCGCTGATCAACCGCGGCTCGGACGAGTTCATCCTCGATCCGGACGAGTTCTACATCCTCGTCTCGCGCGAGAGCGTCCACGTGCCGCCCGCCTATGCCGCCGAGATGGTGCCGTTCGATCCGCTGGTCGGCGAGTTTCGCGTCCACTATGCCGGCTTCTTCGATCCCGGCTTCGGCCATTCCGCCGCCGGCGGCACCGGCAGCCGCGCCGTGCTGGAGGTTCGCAGCCGCGAGGTGCCCTTCCTGCTCGGCCACGGCCAGACCATCGGCCGCCTCGCCTACGAGCGCCTCGCCGAGGCACCGGACCGCCTCTACGGCACCGGGCTGGGCTCCAACTACCAGGCCCAGACGCTCAAGCTCAGCAAGCACTTCAAGCCGTTCTCGCTGTAGCAGCCACAGTTACGCGAGACGGGAGAAGCCATTGAGTGACCGGGCCAGGGTGCAGATGACTGGGGATGACGGCAGGAGGGCAGCGCCTGCGGCTCCGGCTCGGCCGAAGTCGCTCTGGGCCGAGCGACTGCTGGCCGAAGTCCTCAAGCCGTTCTCCCCGGCGGTCCGGGCCCGCTCGCGCGAGCCGCTGTTCCTGCGCATGCTCGTCGAGGGGCTGGAGCAGGGGGGAACCCTGCTCGAGATCGGCTCCAGCGACGGCTGCGAAGCCGTCGAGGCCATCCTTCGCGGCGGGGCCTCCCGCGTGGTCGTCGCCGAGCCCGATCCCGGCAATATCGCGAAGGCCGGCGAGGCGATCCGCCGCGCCGGGTTGCCGCCCGGCAGCGTCAGCTTCGTCAACTGCGCCATCGGAGCCCGCAGTGGCAAGGGCGAGTTCTATTTCCACCCCACGCACTCCCACCTCAACGGCGCGACCCCCGGCCGCCTCGACGCCGCACAGGCAGTCACGCTCGACTTCTTCGGCCTGCGCGATTTCGTCGCCCGGCAGGGCGTCGCGACGCCCATGCTGATCAAGATGGATATCGAGGGCTACGAGGTCGATGTGCTTGATGGCGCGATCGATCTGCTGGTCGAAACCCCGGGCATCTCGATCCTCACCGAGCTGCATCCCGTGCTCTACACGCCGGAGCGCTCGATGCACCGGCTGTTGACCACGCTGTTCCGGAACGGCTATGCCGCCTCGCTCGTCGAGTCGGCCGGCGAACGGCAGCCGCCCGAGTTCGCCGCCGCCGGCCTCGTTCCATTCCTGGTCTCCGGCACCAGGGGCCTCTATCGCGACGTGCCCGCCGATCTGGCACTGGAATTCTGTTCCGCCATGCACGGCACACCGCCCCGAAAGATCGCCCGCTCCCTCCTGCTGTCGCGGCCATGACCCCGCAGCCTGCGCCGGTCTTTTCGATCTGCATTCCGACCTATAACCGCTCGGGCCTGCTGGCGGGTGTCTTCGAGAACCTCGCGCAGCTCACCGGGCCGGCCTTCGAGCTGGTGCTGGTCAACGACGGCTCGCCCGACGATACCGTCGCGGTCGTCGAACGCCTCGCCCGCGAGGCGCCCTTCCCCGTCCGCGCCGTCCATATCGGGCATGGCGGCCTCGGCCCGGCGCTGAACGCCGCGTTCGACAACGCGACGGGCGAGTTCATCATCATCATGGACGATGACGACCTGATCCGGCCCGATTGCCTCGAGAACGCGCTGGCCGCGTGGGAGTCCATCCCGGCCGGCGAGCGCGACCGCTATTGCGGCGTCTGCGGCCTCTGCGATTTCGATGACGGCAGCATCGTCGGCGACCGCTTCCCCGAGGACGTGCTCGACAGCGACTTCTTCACGGTCCGCATGCTGCGCAACGTGCGCGGCGACAAGAAGGAAGTGGTGCGCCGGTCGGCGCTGGGCGATTTCCGCTTCGAGGTGATCGAACCCGAGCGGCGGGCCATCAAGAACATGTTATGGTTCGGCCTCGCCCGCACCTGGCGGACCCGCTTCGTCAACCGGGTCTTCATGCGCAAGGGGCGCCTGCCGGACGGCATCACCGCCAATGGCCGCCGCCGCAAGGTCGACAGTCCCAACCTCACGGCGAAATACAATCTCAGCCTGCTGCACTGGTACCCGCGGGCCCCGTTCTGGGTGAAGCTGCGCGCCGCCTCGGACTACCTGCGCTACCGCCTGCATGCCGGCGACAGCATGGCCGTGGCGAGGCGGCAGCTCCCGGCATGGCTTGCCCTTCTCGCCGCGCCGCTGGCCCGCATCGCCGCCCGGCGCGACCTGCGCAGGCTCGGCCGGCTCTGATCACTCGCGCAGCGCGTGCGGCAGCCGATCCCGGATCGGCTGCATCAGGTAGTCGAGGAACGTGCGTGGCTTGCCGGTGATGAAGGCCTCGACCGGCATGCCCGGCACCAGCGTCACATCGCCCAGCCTGGCCGCTTCTCCCTCGTCGAGATCGAGCGTCACCGGATAGTAGTACTGCCGCGTCACCGGGTCCTCGCTGAGGTCGGCGCCGACCCGGCGGACGGTCGCGCTGAGGTCCGGCGTCGTCGCGTGGTTGAGCCCCGGCAGGCGGACCGTCGCCTGTTGCCCGGCATGCACCGCCTCGATATCGGCGGGGCTGATCCGCGCCTCCGCCGTCAGTTCGCCTTCGGACGGCACGATCGTCATCAGCACCTCGCCCGAGCCGACGACGCCGCCCACCGTATGCACCCTGAGCCCGTGCACCCTGCCGGCGATCGGCGCGGCGATCTCGGTGCGCTTGAGCAGCTCCGCCGCCGCCAGCCGCCTCTGCGACAGCTCTGCGATCGCACTCGTCGTCTCGCCCAGGTCTCGCCCCGCGTCGGCAACTGCGCCCTGGTCGACGCTGAGCATCTGCAGCCGGATCTCGGCGATGCGTCCACCCAGTTCGGCGATCTGCGCCGCGATTTCCCCGGCCTCGCCTTCGAGCCGCGCATACTGCCGCTCGACGGCGTTGACCTGGCTCTGTGCCGCAAGGCCCTTGCCGAGCAGCGAGCGGGCGCTCGCGAGGTCCGTGGCGCCGAACTCGAGTTCGCGCGCCTTGGCGGCCTGCTGCGTTTCAAGCCCGGCGATCTGGCTCTCGAGCTGGCTGATGCGGGCGCCGAGCTGTTCCTTTTGCCCGGCGCGGGCGGCAAGGCGGGCCGCCAGCAGGCCCTGTTCGGTGGCCAGCAGGGCGAAAACCACCGGGTCCTGTTCCCGCCCCGCGAAGTGGGCGGGCAGCGCCACGGCGGCCATCCCGTCGCGCTCGGCCCTCAGCCGCGCCGCGGTCATCCACAGCTCGTCGAGCTTGGTCGCGACGATATCGAGCCCGGCGCGCGCATTGGTGGCGTCGAGCCGGACCAGCACGTCACCCTCCGCAACCTCCGCGCCGTCGCGCACGAGGATCTGCGCCACCGTGCCCCCGGTCTCGTGCTGCACGGACTTGACGCTCCCGTCCACGTCGATCCGGCCGACGGCGATCACGGCGCTCGAAAGCGGGGCCGTGGCGCTCCAGCCGACAAGGCCGGCGCCGAAGGCGGCCATCAGCGCGAGCCCGATCAGGCGGTAGCGCCTGAGGGAGCCCGAGTAGGCCGACGCGGGGGAGGGCAGTGCGAGGTCGGTCACTTGCCGCGTCCTCCCGCCACCACATGGATCGGTGCCGCCGGGGCCGGCTGGGCCAGCTGGGCCAGCACGTCGTCGCGCGCTCCCGCGAGCCTGATCCTGCCGCCCATGATCAGCGCCACCTGGTCCACCGACGTCAGCGTCGAGGGGCGGTGGGTGACGACCACGGCGATGCCGCCGCGCCTGCGCACGCCCGCAATGGCGCGCGACAGCGCCTCGTCCCCCTCCGCGTCGAGGTTGGAGTTGGGTTCGTCGAGCACCACGAGGAACGGATCGCCGTAGAGCGCCCGCGCGAGGCCCAGCCGCTGCCGCTGTCCCCCGGAAAGGAACGTGCCGCCGTCGCCGATGCGGGTGGCGTACCCGTCCGGCAGGGCGACGATCAGCTCGTGCGCGCCCGCCGCCTGTGCCGCCCGGATGACCGCCTCGGACGTCGCCTCCGGGTCGAACCGCGCGATGGTCTCGGCGATGCTGCCGTCGGGCAGGGCGAGGTCCTGCGGCAGGTAGCCGATATGCGGGCCGAGCCGATCGCGGCTCCACTGCCCGAGCGCCGCCCCGTCGAGCCGTACTTCGCCCTTCGTGAGCGGCCAGAGCCCGACCAGTGCGCGGGCCAGCGAGGACTTGCCCGATCCGCTCGGGCCGATGATGGCGAGCCCCGAGCCGGCCTCGAGCCGCAGGCTGGCATCGACGATGATCGGCTCGGCCCGCCCCGGCGCATTGACCGTGGCGCCTTCGAGCTGCAGCGAGCGGGCGGGGGCGGGCAGGTCGACCCCGGTCGCCGCGACCGGTTCGGCGAGCGAGACGTTCAGCCGCCTGTAGGCGTCGCGGGCCGACACGAAGCCACGCCAGTTGGCGATGGCGGTCTCGATCGGGGCGAGCGCGCGCGATGCCATGATGGAGGCGGCGATCATCGCGCCGCCGGAGATTTCCTGCCGCACGGCGAGGTAGGCCCCGAGCCCGAGGATGGCCGATTGCAGCACCATGCGGAAGATGCGGGCCGTGCCGCCGAGATCGGCCTGCTTGTCGCTGGCCGAGACGGCGGCCGTGCGCGCCGCGTCGCTGAGCCCGCGCCAGCGCCGCGACATCGCCCGGCCCATGCCCATCGCGCCGATCGCTTCGGCGTGGCGGCGCGCCGCATCGGCGAACACCTGCCGCTTCAGCCCGAGCGCGTTGGCTTCTCCGGCCCGCCGGCGCACGAACAGCTCGGTGAGCCCCGTGAGCGCGACGATGATCGCCGCCCCGCCCACCGCGCACCAGCCGAGCAGGGGATGCAGCAGGAAGCAGCCGGCGACGAAGATCGGCATGAACGGCATGTCGAACAGTGCCGCGGGCCCGTTCCCCCCGAGGAAGTTGCGCAGCTGGTCGGCATCGCGCACCGGTTGCAGCGCCTCCGCTGCCGAGGCGCCTCCGAGCGGCAGGACCGTCGCGGCGCGGAAGGCCGCGGGCGCCAGCTCCTCGTCGATCCGCGCGCCCACCCGGCTCAGCATCCGCGCCCGGATCACGTCGAGCGCGCCCTGCAGGCCGAAGGCGAGCAGCGCGATGAGCGAGAGCACGACGAGCGTCTCGACGCTGCGGCTGACCAGCACCCGGTCATAGACCTGCAGCATGTAGATCGAGCCGGCCAGCATCAGCAGGTTGATGGCACTCGAGAACAGGCCGACCCATCCGAGGTCGCCGAAGCGGCGCCGCAGCGCCGCCCGGGCCGGCCTCGATTGGCCAGGTTCTTCCTCCCCGTCTGCCTCCCAGGCGGCCTCGTCCTTGGTCACGCAACTCTCCCGCGCGACGGGGCAGGTCACGCCTCAGGCAATCAGGAGGAAGTCGGCGGCAGTGAGCCCCAGGTTCTTTGACAGCGTCGCAATCTGCGTGTGCGCGGTCCCGCCTGCTCCATCGGGGTCATAGTAGAGGGCCCCGGTTGACGAATTGTAGATCAGCCGGTCGGTGGCGTCGGCGGCGGCCGAGCCCTTGCGGAAGGCGTCGGCGGTGAGCGTTCCGGCCTCGAGCGCGGTGAACACCGCGGCGCTGAGCACGATGGTGT